>DGRU01000111.1 GCA_002390025.1 Lachnospiraceae bacterium UBA4380 | reverse complement strand
CCCTGCGCAGCTGTAATGCCCTATGCAGGGCGCGGTGCAGGATTGACTGACAGGGGACTTTGGATTATACTTAAAAACCTGATCTGACAGAACAGGAGCAGGACAGAACAGTCTGATTTTTTAAATTTTTTTTACGGAGCCGGACGCGGAAAACCGATGGTTTTTTGCGTGCGGCTCTTTTTGAGTCGGAAAAACACCGGAAAAAACACTTGCAGGCCGGAATACGGAATGCTATACTGAGAAAGCGAACAGGTGTTCTGAATATAAAGGAGACGTGAAAATGGCTATTGCAAAAGATGACAGACAGAAGGCGCTGGATGCAGCGCTCTCACAGATAGAGAAACAGTTCGGCAAGGGCGCCGTGATGAAACTGGGCGATCCCGCGGCTCAGCTGAGTGTGGAGACGATCCCCACAGGGTCCCTCAGCCTGGATATCGCTCTGGGACTGGGAGGCATTCCCAAGGGAAGGATCATTGAAATCTACGGACCTGAATCCTCCGGTAAGACGACCGTCACACTGCATATGATCGCGGAAGTCCAGCGCCGCGGCGGCATCGCGGGCTTTATTGATGCCGAGCATGCGCTCGACCCGGTCTATGCCAAGAATATCGGTGTCGACATCGACAATCTGTATATCTCCCAGCCCGACAGCGGTGAGCAGGCACTGGAGATCACCGAGACCATGGTGCGTTCCGGCGCGATCGACATCGTCGTCGTTGACTCTGTGGCGGCGCTGGTGCCCAAGGCGGAGATCGACGGTGATATGGGAGACTCCCATGTCGGTCTTCATGCGCGCCTGATGTCACAGGCGCTCCGCAAGCTCACAGCAGTGATCAGCAAGTCCAACTGCTCGGTGGTCTTTATCAACCAGCTCCGTGAGAAGGTCGGCGTCATGTTCGGCAATCCCGAGGTGACCACCGGCGGACGCGCGCTGAAATTCTACTCCTCCGTCCGCATGGATGTGCGCAGGATCGAGACTCTCAAGCAGGGCGGAGAGAGCATCGGAAACAGAACAAGGGTCAGGATCGTGAAGAACAAGATCGCCCCTCCCTTCAAAGAGGCGGAGTTTGATATCATGTACGGCAAGGGCATTTCCTATGTGGGCGATGTTCTGGATCTTGCCGCGGCCTGTGATATCGTCAACAAGAGCGGCGCCTGGTACAACTACGAGGGCAGCCGCGTGGGACAGGGACGTGAGAATTCCAAGCAGTTCCTGCTGGATCACCCGGAACTTCTGGCAGAGATCGACCGCAAGGTGCGGGAACACTACAATCTGGATCCGGACGGAGCCAAGATGCCTGCGCCTGCGCAGGAGGAAGGGACGGACAGCGAATAATTCTGCAGACAGGATGACCGGAAAGACAGTGAGGATCAGGCTTTGCACGTAATTCTTTCGATCGAACAGATTGGGAACAGGACCCGGACAGGGCGCGGCAGAGACGGGGCTTTACGTCCCGGGCGGGGCCGCGCGCGGGTGACTATGGAGGACGGGGAGAGCTTTGTCCTCACTTCTTCAAAGGTGTCCCGGCTGGGGCTTGAGGAAGGCGCAGAGGTTGCGGAGGACACATTCGAGGAGATCATGAAATCCCTGCGCGCGGCCTGCATGCAGCGCTGCGGAACGCTTCTGGGCAGCAGGGATTATTCCGAGCAGCGGCTTCGGGAGAAACTGAGCGATGCCGGTTATCCGGCATCGGTTGTGGAGGACGCAGTCGGCAAACTGCACCGGGCAGGCTATCTGAACGACCGCCGCTATGCCCGCAGCTATGTGAGAAGCCATCTGCAGGACAGAAGCAGACTCCGGATCGCACGGGACCTGGCAGACAGAGGAATCTCCGGGGCGGATATTGAGGACGCATTCGCTCAAGTCAGTGAAGAAGAGGATATAGAGGAGGCACAGAGGGAACAGGTGCGCCGTCTTCTGAGAAAGCGCGGTTTTGATCCCGGCCGGGCATCCTATGAGGAAAGGCAGAAGGCCATGGCTTTTCTGCACAGAAAAGGCTATCCGACGGACCTGATCCGCCGTATGACAGAGGGGGATTAGAGATGAGACCGGGAGGCCGCCGGCAGAACTCCGGCAGAATCTGAACAGGAACAGGGACGGGGTTACAGTTCAGGCCCGCACTCAGGAATGACTTGACACACGAACATATTAAGTTTAGAATCAATATGTTGTGAGTTTGTTCGTTAGAATACAATGCATATCCTGTTGTTGTCTGGGAAACAGAATTTGCAGATCCTTGTGTTCTATACAATAAAGCAAACAGGTCAATTGAATATGGAGGTGCTCCTGTATGAATATAGGAATCATTATTGCAGTGATTCTTACAATGGCAGTGGCAGTTCCCATCACCTGGTATATCACATCCAGCAATCACAGAAAGCAGGATGAGATCAAGGTGGACAGCGCAGATGCAAGGGCCAGAACGATCATCGACGAAGCCCTTCGCGAAGCCGAATCCAAGAAGCGCGAAGCTATGCTGGAGATCCGGGAGGAGACGTTCAAATCCAAGAACGAACTCGAGAAGGAAATCCAGAACAGGCGAAACGAAGTTCAGAAAAATGAGCGCAGGATTCAGCAGAAGGAAGAGCAGATCGATAATAAAGTCGAGCAGCTGGAGCGCAGGGAACAGAGTCTTGCAGCCAAGGAAGAAAATCTGCAGAAACTTCAGAAAGAAGTTTCAATGCTTAATGAGCAGCGCATACAGGAACTCGAGCGTATTTCGGGCCTGACCTCCGAACAGGCAAAAGAACACCTTTTAAAGATTGTTGAAGATGAAGTGAAACTGGATTCCGCCAGAATGATCAAAGAGATCGAAGCGGAAGCCAAGGAAGAAGCAGACAAGCGTGCCAAGGAATATGTGGTCAATGCCATACAGCGCTGTGCGGCAGATCATGTTTCCGAAGCTACAATTTCTGTTGTCCAGCTGCCCGGTGATGAAATGAAGGGCAGAATCATCGGACGTGAAGGACGCAATATTCGTACTCTTGAGACGATGACAGGCGTCGACTTGATTATCGATGATACACCGGAAGCGGTTGTAATATCGGCATTTGACCCGATCCGCCGCGAGGTTGCACGTGTTGCGCTGGAGAAGCTGATCGTCGATGGCAGAATCCATCCTGCCAGAATTGAGGAAATGGTCGGCAAGGCACAGCGTGAAGTGGAAGCCAGGATCAAAGAAGAAGGAGAAGCCGCTACGTTGGAAGTCGGCGTACACGGGATTCATCCCGAACTCGTTCGTCTCCTGGGCAAGATGCGTTTCCGCACAAGTTACGGACAGAACGCACTCAAGCATTCCATCGAAGTTGCACAGTTATCCGGTCTTCTGGCCAGCGAGCTCGGACTCGATGTCCGTCTTGCAAAACGCGCCGGACTCCTGCATGATATCGGCAAGGCGGTCGATCATGAGATGGAAGGTTCTCATGTCCAGCTGGGTGCCGAGCTCTGCAGGAAATATAAAGAATCACAGACAGTCATTAATTCCGTGGAAGCGCACCACGGTGACGTAGAGCCGGCAAGTCTGATCGCATGTATTGTACAGGCGGCAGATACGATCTCCGCAGCCCGTCCGGGTGCAAGGAGAGAAACTCTTGAAGCATATACGACAAGACTGAAACAATTAGAAGAAATCACCAACAGTTTTAAAGGGGTCAGTAATTCTTATGCCATTCAGGCAGGCAGAGAAGTTCGCGTAATGGTAGTTCCTGAGCAGATCAGTGATGCTGATATGGTAATTCTGGCAAGAGATATTTCCAAGAAGATCGAAGCAGATATGGAATATCCCGGTCAGATCAAAGTAAACTTAATCCGTGAGTCCAGAGTTACGGATTATGCGAAATAATACCATATATTTATATTTTTATTTATTGAGAATATGATTTTTAGTGCTGCGGAAGGCCGGAAGGAATCCGCAGCACTTTTCATTTGTTCCGCCTTAGCTGCATAAGAGGTTAGTATGAATGAAAGCAGAAGAGAATCAGAAACGATTCTGACAAAAGAAGAAAGACTGCGCATTCTGGATGCTCCTGACCGGCAGAGCCGCGGAGGAATCAGGGACAGAGCCATCCTGGAGCTTTTAGGAGGAGCAGGTCTGAAAGTCCGCGAACTTGCGGCGCTTCGGATCGAGAACATAGATCTGCAGATCTCCTGTATCCTTCTCCCGGAAGGAGCGGTGAGGATGATCCCCTTCGGAAGCCGGACCAGGGAGAGTCTGTTGAATTATCTCTATGATGTGCGCGGGGAGATACAGGGCCCCGGGTCCTTGCTGTTTCCCGGAAGGGCAGGCGGGCAGCTGACCAGGCAGGCCGTGTGGAAGATCGTCAGAAAATATGCGCAGTCTGCAGGAATCGAGAGGGCGGTATCACCTGAGGATCTCAGGACTTCGCTGGCAGTCTCCCTGCTCAGGAGCGGGACTGATCCGGCAGCTGTCCGGTCGCTTCTGGGGATCAACAGGGCCTCTATGCAGAAGTATTATGACGCAGCAGGGGGAAAAGACTTTCATTTGTGACAAAAAAAGTTCATATTTTCCAAAAATATTGAGCAAAATACCAGAGAATAAGGTATAATGATTAAAGATTGATTTTTTCGGTCATTTTTCGATGATGCCGGAAGGATCACAGAATACTTGGAGACTGCATACCCAAATTTCACGAGAGTAACAGGGGGTCATTTAATATGAAGAAGATTCTTTTTGTGGCATCTGAGGGCGTTCCTTTTATTAAGACCGGCGGACTGGCGGATGTTGTCGGTTCTCTTCCGAAGGAACTTGACAAAGAGTATTATGACGTCAGAGTGATCATGCCCAAGTATTCCTGCATGAAGCAGGATATGAAGGACAAGATGGAGTATGTCACACACTTCTACATGGACTTCCACTGGAAGAGCGAGTATGTAGGCGTGCTGAAAGCAGAGGTTGAGGGAATCACTTTCTACTTCATTGACAATGAAGGATTCTTCACCAGTGACAAGCCTTATACGGATGATCCTCTGTTTGAGATCACTCGTTTCTCATTCTTCTCCAAGGCAGTGCTGTCCGCGCTTCCTGCCATTGATTTCCGTCCTGACCTGATCCACTGCCACGACTGGCAGACAGGTCTTGTCCCTGTATATCTCAAAGAGCGTTTTGCAGGCAATGAGTTCTTCCAGGGCATCAAGTCTGTCATGACCATCCACAACCTGAAGTTCCAGGGCAAGTGGAATGTCCGCGATGTTGAAGATATCACCGGCCTTTCCGGCTACTATTTCACACCGGATAAGCTTGAGGCCTACAAGGATGCCAACCTCCTCAAGGGCGGTCTGGTTTACGCAGATGCCATCACCACCGTTTCTCCGACCTATGCGGAAGAGATCAAGACCCAGTTCTACGGCGAGGGCCTTGACGGTCTGATGAATGCCAGGAGCAATGACCTGCGCGGTATCATCAACGGTATCGACTACACCGATTTCTCACCGGATAATGACAAGAAGATCCCGCAGCCTTACACAGTTGACAACTTCCGCAAGATGAAAGTCAAAAATAAACTTGCACTGCAGAAGGAACTGGGACTCAAGGTTGACGAGAAGTGCTTCATGATCGGTATCGTCTCCCGTCTGACAGACCAGAAGGGCTTCGACCTGATCGCCTATGTGCTCGAGGAGATCCTTTCTCTCGATGCGATCCAGATGGCCGTCCTGGGCACCGGCGAAGAGCGCTACGAGAATATGTTCCGCTACTTCGACTGGAAGTACAATGACAAGATTTCCGCGAACATCTACTATTCGGATGAGCTGTCCCACAAGATTTATGCTTCCTCCGATGCCTTCCTGATGCCTTCGCTGTTTGAGCCCTGCGGACTCAGCCAGCTGATG
>DGRU01000008.1:2674-5350 GCA_002390025.1 Lachnospiraceae bacterium UBA4380 | reverse complement strand
CCGCAGCGGTCATGGGTTCCGACGTTGTGGGTATAGTCCTCGATGCGGACCAGAAGTCCCATCTCCTCGAGTTCTTTGACGATCTGCTTTCTGGCCTCATAGCGGTCCATGCCCTCGAACTTGGCGCCGTTTTTGTTGATGGTGGCGTCGTCGTTCATGATATTGATCTCGGGAAGGCCGTGGCGCTGTCCCACCTCAAAGTCGTTGGGGTCGTGGGCGGGAGTGATCTTGACCACGCCGGTACCGAACTCACGGTCAACATAGGTGTCCGCGACGATGGGGATCTGGCGGTCAACGAAAGGAAGCCAGACCTTTTTGCCGATCAGATCGGCATAGCGCTCATCCTCGGGGTGGACAGCGACAGCCGTATCGCCCAGCATGGTCTCGGGACGGGTTGTCGCAAACTCCAAAAAGCGGGTCGTGGAGATGCTGCCGTCGTCTTCGATCAGGGGATATTTGATGTGCCAGAAATGGCCGTTCTGCTCCTCATACTGCACTTCCGCGTCGGAAATAGAGGTCTTGCAGACCGGGCACCAGTTGATGATGCGGCTGCCCTTGTAGATCCAGCCCTTTTCGTGCATCTTGCAGAAAACTTCCGTGACGGCTTTGTTGCAGCCCTCGTCCATGGTGAAGCGCTCGCGGTCCCAGTCACAGGAGGAACCCAGCTTTTTGAGCTGGTTCACGATGCGGCCGCCGTACTCTTTGCGCCAGTCCCAGCACTTCTCAAGGAAGCCCTCGCGGCCCAGGTCTGCCTTCTCGATTCCCTGCTCGCGCAGAGCGTCGATGACCTTGACCTCAGTGGCGATACTGGCGTGATCGGTTCCGGGCTGCCACAGTGCGTTGTAGCCCTGCATCCTCTTGTAGCGGATCAGGATATCCTGCAGTGTGTTGTCCAGGGCGTGGCCCATGTGCAGCTGTCCGGTGATATTGGGCGGCGGGATCACGATGGTAAAGGGTGTTTTGGAGTGATCCACTTCGGCGTGGAAATATTTTTTCTCTTCCCAGTTTTTGTAAATCCGGTCCTCGATTCCCTGGGGATCGTAGGTCTTTGCCAGTTCTCTCTGCATATGTAAAAATCTCCTTCTATATGATATATTTGCCGGAAAAATGACGGATCCTGTCAGACAAATGACAGCCCCTGTCAGACAAACTGATTGCGCTCGGGATCGTAGGTGTATTCCTCCGCCTCGAGCTTTTGTACGATTTCCTGCCTGTCAACATCGAGGTCCTCGCACAGCGCGTCCAGCGATGGATAAAAATCACGGAGTTTCAGATTCAGAAAACTTGCAAGCATATGAGGATCTTTCGGCAGCATTTCTTTTCCCCCTTTGAAAATATCGGTGATCGTCCCACCTGATAGGGTGTGGACAGCAACAATCATTGTGTTATAATGAGTTCTTGTCAGCACAAAACCGTTTTATGCCGGACAGTTCGGCCTTTCAGACACCTGGGCTGAGGCCTTTTTTGAGAGCCTGCCGTGCCGCAGGGTGCCGAACAATTAGCTATTTTACCATAAATGAATCAAAATGGGTACTGCACTTATGGAAAACAGTTCATCAATTCATAATATAGGTGTTTCAGGCTATCCCTCTACCAGAAAGGGCTGGGTCCTGCGCGGTCTCCGCGACGGCTTTCCGATCTGTATGGGCTACTTTGCAGTCGCATTCGCTCTGGGCATCGAGGCCAGGCGGATCGGTCTGTCCGCCTTTCAGTCTTTTCTGATGTCGACAGGCATGGTGGCCTCGGCCGGCGAGTTCGCCGCCCTGATGCTCATCGAGTCGCATGCGGGTGTTTTTGAGATGATCACCACCTGCATCATAGTAAATCTGCGGTATTTTCTCATGAGCTGCTCTCTTTCCCAGAAGCTCAAGAGCACTCTGTCGTCGATCCATCGCTTCGGCGTCGCCTACTGCATCACAGACGAGATCTTCGGCCTATCTAGCGCAGTGCCGGGATATCTGGAGCCGTTTTACAGCTACGCGATCACCTTCATCTCGGTCCTGGGCTGGTCCGGCGGAACTGTCATGGGCGTTCTGGTCGGCAATATCCTGCCTGCCGCCGCGGTTAACGCGCTGAGCGTCTCCCTCTACGGCATGTTTCTGGCCATCATCATCCCGCCCGCCAAGCAGAACCGCTTCATAGGCGGCCTCGTCGCGGTCTCAATGGCAGTCAGCTGGATCTTCAGCATCCTGCCTCTGACCAAAGGCATCTCATCGGGCTTCAAGGTCATCATCCTGACCATCCTTCTGGCGGGAGCTGCCGCTGCCCTCAAGCCGATCGAGGACGACAATGATTCTGAACGTGAGGATTGATCCATGACCGATAATATCTATATTTCCCTGCTGATCATGTGCCTGACCGTCTACATGATCCGCCTGCTTCCGCTTCTCTTTCTCAGAAAGCCGATCACCAACAGGTTTATACGTTCCTTCCTATATTATGTACCCTATGTGACCCTGGCAGTCATGACCTTCCCCGCGATCGTCACCGTCACGGACAATGTCTGGTCCGGCGCGGCCGCCCTGGTCGTCGGCCTCATCGTCGCATGGGTAAACGGGGATCTGTTTGTGGTCGCCATCAGCTGCTGCGCGACAGTTTTTTTGACCGGATTTTTCCTCTGAATCTCTCTGAAAGTCTCTGCACACACCGTCCTGTCCGGATTAGTGCGGTCAGACC
>DGRU01000008.1:0-2618 GCA_002390025.1 Lachnospiraceae bacterium UBA4380 | reverse complement strand
TGCGGTCAGACCTGATGGAAAAACCGGCCAAAAACCGGTAGTCTTCCCTTTCCCGAAGGCAGAATTCCGGCAGTTCATCCTTTTTTAATGATTTTTTGGATAGTGTTCATTGAATTTGACGGGCAATATCCTACAATTTATGTGATAACACCGCTTTTAAGGCAGATACAGGCCTCCCCATCATATAGACAGACAGGATGTTCTCAACTATGTTCAAAAATCTTCGCTATCGTTTTGCCATATTCATGCAGGGAAGATACGGGACAGATCAGCTCTCCCGTTTTCTCTGTATTGTTGTGGTCGTTCTCATTGTGCTTGACTGGATCGCCAACGCATTTCTTGCATTTCCGGGAGTCAGAGTCTTTGTTCACTTCTCGGGCATCATCTATGCGGTATTGCTCTTTGTCATCTATTTCCGGACTTTTTCCAGAAACATTCCCAGACGATACGCGGAAAATCAGAAGTTTCTCTCGCTGGCCGGCAGGCTCTCCTCTTTTTTCGGCCGGACAGGCCGCAGCACCGGACAGCGCATTGAGTACCATATTTACAAGTGCCCTCAGTGCAGGCAGAAAATCCGTATCCCGCGCGGCAAAGGCAGGATCATGGTGCGCTGCCCCAAATGCGGCACGGAATTTATGAAGCAGAGCTGATCTGCAAAGGAATCATTTTTAAAAAGCCCCTTGAGCAATTGCGGTTTGAGCAAAAGCCTTTTGAGCAATAGCGAATTGAACAGGAGCCATTTGAGTAAAAGGCATTTGAATAAAAGGTATTTGAACAAAAGCTTTTTGAGCAAAAGTTTTTTGAACATCAGATAAGGCAGCCGGGACAGAGCAGATCTTCCGGCACGACAGGCAAGTGTATGTTTGGATATATAGTAATCAATGAACCGGAGCTGCGGATGCGGGAGCTTGACCTGTACCGCAGCTATTATTGCGGCCTCTGCGAGGACCTGCGGGAGAGCTACGGCAGATTCGGCCAGCTCACCCTCAATTACGACACCTCCTTTCTGGGTCTTCTGCTGACCTGCCTCTATGAGCCCGAAGACGAGACTCTGGAGCAGACTTCCTGCATCGTTCATCCCTTCAGCAGACGTCCCAAACGCCGCAACCAATATACGCAGTATGCGGCAGATCTCACCATCCTTCTCTCCTGGCACTCCATGCGGGACAACTGGGAGGACGAGCAGCAGATCCGCGGACTTGCCATGTCCGGCATCCTGCACGGTGCCTTTCGGCGGGCCAGGGAGCGTCATCCCGAAAAAGCACAGGTTATTGCCGATTGTCTGGACCGTCTGCATGCTCTGGAGAAACAGGATACCACGCCCGATGAGGCCGGGGCCTGCTTCGGAGACCTCATGGCAGAGCTCTTCGCCTATAGACAGGATATGTGGGAGCAGCCGCTCCGCCGCATGGGTTTTTATATGGGAAAGTATATCTATCTTCTGGATGCCTATGACGATCTTGAAGACGATGCGGAATCGGGGAGCTTCAATCCCCTTCTGCCCGTGCGGGAGAGGATGCAGGCAGGCGGCTCCGATTTCGACGCCTATGTGCGCGCTCTGCTGACCATGCTCATGGCCTCCTGTACACGCGCATTTGAGGCATTGCCCATCGTGGAAAATATTGATATACTTCGGAATATACTTTACGCAGGCGTGTGGACCAAATTCGAAGAGATCTATGCGAAACGGACAGACGCTGCTTCCCGGGAGGAAAAAAAACCGGAGGATAAAGCCTTGGGGGATGAAGATCCGGGGAATGAAGCCTTGGGGGATGGAGATCCGGGGAATGAAGCCTTGGGGGATGGAGATCCCGGGAATGAAGCCTTGGGGAATAGAGACCCAGAGGAAAAAAGACCCGGGGATAGAGCCTTGAGGAATAGAGACCCGGAGGAAGAGGCCGCCGGGCAGATGTTCAGCGGTCCGCAGGATAATCAGATTTAAACAGAAAGAAATATGACCATGTCAGATCCCTATAAGATTCTCGGGATTTCCCGGGATGCCACAGACGACGAAGTTAAAAAAGCATACCGCCAGCTCAGCCGAAAATACCATCCCGATGCCAATGTCAATAATCCTGACAAAGATAAGGCGGAGGAGATGTTCAAGCTGGTCCAGCAGGCCTACCAGCAGGTCATGTATGAGCGCCAGCACCCCTATTCCAGTTCCGGTTACGGCACTTCGGGCTATGGCAGGCCCCAGGGAAGCGCCCGCCCCGGGGGCAGCACCTACGGCTCTCCGCAGAGTTCCGGCCAGACCTGGCAGGATGAAGACGGCACCACCTATACCTATTATGGAAATTTCCAGGAATTCTCCGATTTCTGGAACGAGTTTTTCGGTTCCTACGGTTTCGGTACCCAGGGTGCCTACCAGCAGGACAGCAGTGAAGAGGCCATTCACCTCCGGGCGGCAGCAAGCTACATCAACCACGGCATGTTCCAGGAGGCGCTCAATGTCCTCGATGCCATGGAGGAACGCAGCGCCCAGTGGTACTATTACAGCGCAGCCGCCAACAGCGGGGTCGGCAACGACGCCGTCGCCCTCGAGCATGCCCAGCAGGCAGTCAACATGGAGCCGGATAATCAAATTTACCGCAACATGCTCTCCCAGCTCCAGTCCG
>DGRU01000200.1 GCA_002390025.1 Lachnospiraceae bacterium UBA4380 | reverse complement strand
AGCATGGAACTGTCGGAATGTTTACAGAATGGATCTTTCCGGGGAGTTGCAAATATCTTCGAAATAATGTCCTCAAACCCCATGACCCTCATAAAATCATAGATCATGAGCAGTCCGGCATCCGAAGAAAGGTTTCCGCCGTTAAAATTCATTTTAAAGCAGCTATTGCTTTCAAGAGAGATGGTGTTTAAAATATCCATAAAGAGTCCCTTTCTTATGGTATGTTTTTAGCTTCGACACCTAAATTTTACCATGGATCGGGCTCTTTTTTAATTCACCAGATCAGTGAAAGCAATATTCAGTTGGACGTATTGTAACTACGCGGAAAAGCATTGTTTGTGACTTACCGCTATGAATAATTCAGGAGGATTTATCTTTTATGTATCGAATTATCAGCTTATTTCCGGCAACTGACCGTGCATCCTGCTCCCTGTAAATGGATTTTGTCACAATAATGCCGCAAAAATCAAATCATGGTAAAATCAATAAAAAGTCCGGTAAATCGAAATACACTCCATTGATTATGAATTCTCTACAAAAAGGCTGCAGTGGCCAAACCGGCAGGCACTTGCAGACGGAAAGGTATTAGAGTCATGGATGATACACAGAAAAAACAAAGCTTTCAATCGATAAATGTAATTCTGAGGATTCTCGCCATCGTATATGTTCTTTTACAATTCTTATTGTTGAGAATCGGGAGAATGGTTTGTCTGCCGACAACGATTCCGATTATGATCATCGCTGTCAGAAAAAGAAAAGACACCTCTAACCTGCGTATATCAATCATAGCTTCGGCGGGAATTGTCTTTTATTTCATTACAAGTTATTTTTTGCCAAGATCATTTCTTCATGAAAGTAATGGGGATCTGACCTTCTTAGACCAGATGTCCACTGTCATTTGGGCACTGTGCCTGTTTACAGGAACATATTTGCTTGCACTCCGGGATCTGGTGATTGCCTCTAAAGAAAATGATGAGAAGGGAAAGGCTGCCAGAATCATTGGATATATTCTTTTATTGCTGTCCGCCATTCCGATCATACAGATACTGGGATTCCTTGTATGGATGACTGTCACGAATTATTATCCGTAATTGTTGAGGAAAGTGAATATTGATACGACCACCTGGAAAAACACATCGGCTGGCAAAGCCTCGGAAAAATACTTTGCGGCTATGTAACACAACCCGAGGAGAAATTCGTGAAGACGATTTCTCATTGACATCAGGGGATGTTTGTGCTTCGGCACAAACATCCGGAGTGAAAAAAACGCTATCGAGCGTTATTTTTCACTCTTTACTCGTAAATGTGCGCCGCATAATTGCATAAAAGGTCGTCAAGCAGGCTATCCTTAACTTTACGGTTTCTGAAGAAAAAGGATCCCGCCCGCCGGAACCGTGATTTCCCTGTCTTCAAGCAGCGAATTCCGGTCACCGGTGTACAGGGTGGCGCACAGATTCCTGTATTCCGCCGCCGAATCCGGAAGCCGGCGTGTCACTGCCTGATCGCCGGTATTGATCAGGACCAGAACATCATCTGCCCCCTGGTTTGCGGAATAAGTCCTTAAAAAACCACAGTAAGAGTCTTCCTCCAGTTCCGGAATCCGCACTGTCCTGCCCCTGGCGATCGCCGGAAAGCTCTCCCGGATCCTCACGGCTTCGCGGATATAGTTAAAAATCGAGTCCGGATCACCTGTCTGTTTCTCCAATGATCCGTATTCCATTCGAATCTCATCCATGCCGGCCGGGCCTGAGCACATCCCTGCCGCATGCGGATCAGCGTTCCAGAACATTGGGGCCCGCCGGTTTTCATCCCTGCCGGCGCCTTTCATCCCCAGTTCTTCCCCGTAATATATAAATGCATTACCCGTCATCATGAGATTCAGAGCCTCTGCAATCTTTACTTTGGCTGCTTCACCCTCCGCATAGTATTCGGCGCCCCTGTCCATATCGTGATTTGTGTAGAAGGGCGCATTGACAAAATACGGATTCAGGGAAGAGTATAATTCCTCTTCCTGTACCATAGCCTCGGCAAAATAGCGGAGATCTCCCCTTCTGTTCACTGTGCGCGAGATAATCCCGTCGCGGCCTGCAAAGGCAAAATCAAACAGGGAGTCAATCCCGCTCCTGTAATACTGTGCGTATGTATTTTGGTCGGCCCAAGCTTCTCCGACAATATAGGCAGACGGATTCTTCTTTTTTGCAGTCTCTGTGATCCACCGCGTAAACTCAATCCCTGCTTCAGGGTTGTCTGTGTAGTAAGACGTCACCGCATCCAGCCTAAAGCCGTCGACTCCCCGGTCAAGCCAGAAATCGATCACATTCTCCAGCTCTTGCCGCACCTCCCTTGTAGTCAGATTCAGATCCGGCATCTCCGACCAGAATCTTGCCTCGTAATACCACTCAGAATCCTGCAGAGGGACATAGCCGTCGTACTGCTCTCTGGCGAACTGATAGTACCACACATAGGGACACTCCTCCTTGACCGCTTCCCGGCCCGGCGGGAGGGACCTAAGATACGCGGCCGCCTCCTGGAACCAGGGGTGGGCAGTCGAAGTATGGTTCACTGCAAGATCCAGAATTACAGTCATTCCCCTTTCGTGGCATGCGGCAATAAGCGCGTCCATGTCCTCCAGTGTCCCGTAGGCTGGATCGATACCGACAAAATCCGTCACATCATATTTGTGATATGTATTCGAAGGAAAGACCGGCATAAGCCAAAGTCCGGTCATCCCCAGATCCTGTCCCCCTGCCGGGTCGCCGTCATTTATATAATCCAGCTTTGAGAGAAGTCCCGGCAGATCGCCGATCCCGTCTCCGTCACTGTCACAGAAGGAGTAGACGAAGACCTCGTAGGTCGTTCGGCAGAACTCATCCCTGATCAGCGCGCTGCTCTGCACCTGCTCATTTTCCTCTGCAGTATGGACCTCAGAGGTTGTCTCATGATCGCTTTCCTCTGCAGTATGGACCTCAGAGGTTGTCTCATGATCGCTTTCCTCTGCAGTATGAACCTCAGAGGCTGTTTCATATTCGCTTTCCTCTGCAGTATGGACCTCAGAGCCTGTTTCATATTCGCTTTCCGCTTCAGTTTGATCCTCGTACGCGGCTTCCTGCCCGCTCTCAGGCAGGTAACCTGTCATACGCAGGTATGCGACCAGCAAGGCGACAATGGCTGCCGCGATCAATCGTAAACTATTTCTATTTTGCATAGCTTTATCCACTTCTCCCTGCGTCCCGACGATTTTGCAGCAGTTCGATTCGCTGGAACATGGAATCCTGCTTTCTGCAAGACTTCTGTAAACAGGAATGGTTAAAATTGGAATGGTTTAAATTGGAATGGTTAAACCGGAATGCTTCAGCCCTTCCCGGTCGTCGACAGGAATGCTTGGCTCACGGCCGCATAAATCAGATAGGTGATCAGTGTCCCAAAGCATACATCTGTAAGGAAATGATTGGTCATGTGAATGCGGTTATAGCCGTAGATCAGGACAAAAACGCAGGCAGCAAAAAAGCAAAAGAGATTCTTTCTGCCGCTTCTTTTTTTTGTCACGTCCGCAAGCATCGGAAGCGAGAACATCATACTGGCAATGGTCATGTTGCCGCTGGGCCAGGATTTGAAGTTGTCATCGCTGCCCGCGAGGTTGGGGACCATCTGCCACCAGCTGCGGAACTGGCTTTTCGGATCTTCCAGGGTGATCAGGTATTTATAACGAGGTCGGGAGGCAAGCTGTTTGAGCCACAAGTTCACATTGTCCGCCGCTATTCCGGAGATAAGAATTGCGGCTCCAACGGCAATTAGTTTGTCAGGGTTTTTGTCATCCAGCAGTCGTATCATCATAAACGGCACCCAGGAATACATTACCACCCAGAACAGCCAACTCAGGACTGACAAAATCGGCGAGGATTCCCCGGCAGTATAGCCAAACAATGCACGAACACTTTTTCCGTTATAATTGTTAGAATAATACACTGCCATGAAGAAACTCAAAATCAGCAGCGTGTTTGCCAAGGGGCGGAAGCGCTCGCCCTTTTTCCTTAGGCCCACGAACAAACAGGCTCCGGCCGCCGGATACAGACAGTAAGAAAAATATGATCCATAAGTGGCGAAAAATGCACCAAGATCGGTCTTATTGGCAAGAACCACATTGATGCTAAAGTCATAAAACGACCCGACAATTATACCAAGCAGGCAAGCGGCCACAACAGCCCAAAAGCAGACAGCAGGGACTGCCATAATCGATTTCTTTTTCATTTTTTTCTCCAATATTGAGTTTCGGGGAGACAGGGGGGAGACAGGGGACGGTTCTGTGTCTCCTGTCTCCCTTCGTCTGCATATACTTGCGAACTTATTAGTCAGCTGAAATCTGTTTACCTGTCACGTCATACACAAAAGATTTTGAATAATCCTGGAATGACCAGACTTCCACTGTTTTTTTCTCGTTGTTGTAAATCGCACTGTACTGTGTCATGGAAATACCGGAAGCATTTGTATAAGGGTTCTGCACCACACTCTGTAGGATAACCAATGCCGTGGATTCAGGCATCATGGTATAGTATTCCTCTTTAGAGGTATCCCTGTATCGTTCCAGCTGTCCCAGAATAGTCACAAAGCGATGATAACCGTGGCCATAGCCATAATTATAATTCGTTGTCATGTTTTCGTCAGTCATTTTGACAGCTTCCTCCCTGATTGTACCGTTTCGATAATAGTCCTCCATATCATCACTTCCCAGATAGAAATTTGTACAGATATCAGAAGGGATGGTTTGGACTAGGCTGTTCCGACTCTCAATCACGACACTTCGGCCGCTTGCATCAGACACCATAAAATGACAGTCCTGCCAGTCCTCCGGCAGCAGAATGCCGGTTTCCGTTTTCCGGACAGCTTCATCGACATTCGCACAATCGTCCAGCATATAACGCAGCAGCATGCTGGCTCCTGCCGGAAATCTCGAGGGCTGATCTCCTTCCTTGATATCAACACGCTGAATTGATACGTATAGTCCCTTTTCATTGATTCCGTCCATACATTCGTAGGGCAGAATATCCAGCGTGTCAGGATCGAACCCTTCCTGATCCGGGCCTCCTCGCTGCAGAAGAGGATTGTATTCGTCGCACCAGACTGCATCAGCCACAGCGATAGATTCATACTTGCCTTCCGGTTTGCAATGCAGGATGATATTCAGTCCAGTCAGGGTTTTATCTTCCCTGGACACACGGTGCGGATAATCATAATTCCGGCAAGTTATTGGTTCTCCTTCGGTATTATGCGTAAAGAAAACCGAACAGCCTGGATCGATATAGCCTATTTTCCTCATGGCATCCATCACTTCCCGGCCATAATAGTCTTTTTCGTAATCCATGTAATACAGATAACCATCATCATCCAGCCGGATGATGGCACCTTGCTTTTCCGTTTCAGATGCGTATACGGACATCGAACAGAATATTAGAGCGATCAACATGATTACTGCCGACATATGGTAATTCTGCTTTATATTTCTAAAATCAGCATTCTTTCCCATCGATTATGTCATCCTTTCTAAATTAAAAGCAGGGGGACACAGAACCGTCCCCTGTCTCCATATATATAAATATATTTCGGAATCCACACTAAATCAAGATATTGACAGCAATGCCCGAAAGGAAAGATGCCGTCAAAATAAATACAATATACAGCGCAAATCTCTTCCAGCCCGTCGCGATCTTCAGCGCCCCGAGATTTGTGATCTTCGTCGCAGGACCGGTGATCATAAAGGCCGCGGCGCTGCCCAGGCTCATTCCTTCCGCAAGCCAGCCCTGCAAAAGTTGGATCGTGCCGCCTCCGCAGGCATAGAGCGGGACACCAATGGTTACTGCCGTCAACACGCCCCAGGCCTCGTTGCCGCCGAAAAACCGGACCATCATATCCTGCGGCACATAGCGCTGAATAATAGCTGACAGAATGATGCCCAATAGGAACATGGGTCCCGTGGCCTTGATGTTTCTGCCAATGTTTTTCACTAGCCGGAACAGGATATCGGGGTCGGTATCACGGTTTTTCGGCTCATCAAAGCTCCTGAAATCAAAAAACTCTTTATTCCTAAAGAACAGCCGGACAAGAAGTCCTGCAGCAATACCGCAGAGAAAGCAGGAAATGATGCGTACTGTGAGTGCTGCCCGGCCAAGCGCGACGCTGTATTTGATGAGCTGAGGATTGAGCAGGATCGAGGTCATCATAAAGGCCGCCAGCCAGTCATCCCGCATCCCGCTTCTTGAAACAGACGCCGCAAGCGGGATCGTACCATACATGCAGAGCGGGGAAGCAATGCCGAGGAGACTTGCCGGAACAAGTCCCAGGACGCCGAATTTTGATCCGCTCATCTGCCTGAACAGTCCATGTATGCGATCCTTCAGAAAAACAGAGATGCATGACCCGATCAGGATGCCGATCATCCAGTAGCGGAAGATCTGCCGAAACTGGAGTTCAAAATAGTACCAGAGATATACAAATTCCCTGTGTGCAGAAGTCCACAGCTCAGTCATCGATATTTACCAGTTCATAGGTCCTGCTGCCCAGTCCGATCTCCTCAGCGTGTTCCAGGGTGTGGATCCCGTTCTGTCTCTCGATCCTTGCGACAAGGGAAGCACTGTCCGGAGCCTGATAGACCAGATCGATACAGGCCTTATCCAAGGCGACCGGATCTGTCGACGCGAGGATTCCGATATCGTGCATATCCGGCTCCGCGGGATTTCCGTCACAGTCGCAGTCAACGGAAAGGCGGTTCATCACGTTGATATAAATGATATGTTCCGCTCCCACATGGTTGCTGAATCCTAGAACCATCTCCGCAAGGGCTTCCAGCCATGCGTCCTGGTCGTCATACCAGATGCTTCCGCTGGTTTGGGTTCCAGCCGTATGGACATAGATCTTGCCGCTGGGGGAGGAAATGCCGATACCGACATTTTTGATCGCTCCGCCATATCCCGCCATGGCATGTCCTTTAAAATGAGACAGAATGATCCAGTCTGTATAGTTCTCTGCGTGGCTTCCTACGATCACTTTATCCAGTCTGCTGACACCATGTCAACCCTGCCAAATCATTTCTGTTATCCATTCTTTCTCTTCGTTAAGGATCTGTCCATGCCCCCTCGAAGGTCATGGACATGCTGCTCATCCTGATACTCTTCCAATATCCTTCCAACATGACGGGTCTCAAAAAACATATCCTTCTTGATCCAGACAATGATCGCTGTTGCAATAAAGACAACGATCGTCTCAACACATTTGGTCTCGGGCGTCATGGCTATCTTTTCCTGCATGAAATTGACGAAAAGGTGGAAAATGATGCAGGCCAGGATCGAGCGGTCGCTTGCAAGATAAACCCAGG
>DGRU01000081.1:881-15221 GCA_002390025.1 Lachnospiraceae bacterium UBA4380 | reverse complement strand
CCCTGGCAGCCATGGTCTTTGAAGATCAGATCGGAATCAAGCTCTGTGTCTCCGGATGTGTCGGAGCCATTCTCCTGATCCTCACAGGCGTCATCTCAGAGAAGGAAGCACTCAAATCCATCGACCTCAAGACCATCTTCCTTTTCGGCGGCACACTTTCCCTGGCAGCAGCTCTGCAGGACACCGGCGCAGGCGAAATGATCGCCGGCAAGGTAATCGGCGCCCTGGGAGACAACCCTTCTCCGCTCCTTTTCACCTTTGTTGTCTTCATTCTCTGCTGTGTAATGACCAACTTCATGTCCAACACCGCGACGACTGCACTGATGGCTCCCATCTGTCTCTCCATCGCACAGGGCATGGGTGCAGATCCCCGCGCAGTTCTCATGGCCTGCGTTATCGGCGGATCCTGTGCATACGCAACACCGATCGGCATGCCTGCCAACACAATGGTCGTTGGCGCCGGCGGTTACAAATTCATGGACTACGTAAAATCCGGTTTCCCGCTGATCGTCATCGCGACCATCGTCAGCATGATCATCCTGCCGATCGCTTTCCCCTTCTATCCTGCATAAGCGGTGCGGAAGATATCCTGCATAAGCAGTGTGGAAGAGATATGAGCATAATCAATTGCGAAAGAAAGTACACAGAGAATCTGTAAATTGAAAAGCTGAATCTACAGTTGAAAGGAGATCCACATGACACACGAAGAACAGCTCAAAAAACTGAAAAACATTATGGCACAGTTCGTCGGATTCACCGGCATCAAGCTGCCGGATGATGTCATCGCAAAGCTCAAAGAGCTCAGTGAGAAAGAGACAGATCCTATGCCCAGGGTCATCTATGAGACCATGTTCCGCAACCAGGAGCTGGCCGTCAAGCTGAACCGCCCCTCCTGCCAGGACACCGGCGTCCTCCAGTTCTGGGTAAAATGCGGCACCCGCTTCCCCTACATTGATGATCTGGAAGCCCTGCTCAAGGAAGCGGTCGTGCAGGCTACCTTTGACACACCTCTGCGCCACAATTCCGTGCAGACATTCGATGAGTACAACACCGGCAAGAACGTCGGCAAGGGCACACCTACAGTCTGGTGGGACATTGTTCCTCACTCTGACAAGTGCGAGATCTACACTTACATGGCAGGCGGCGGCTGCACCCTTCCCGGTAATGCGACCGTTCTGATGCCCGGCGAAGGCTATGAGGGAATTACAAAATTTGTCCTCGACCGCATGACAACCTACGGATTGAACGCCTGTCCTCCCCTGCTGGTTGGCGTAGGTGTCGGAACTTCCGTCGAGACCGCTGCCCTCAATTCCAAGAAGGCCCTGATGCGTCCCATCGGCTCTCACAATGACAACGCTAATGCGGCAAAGATGGAGAAGCTTCTTGAGGACGGCATCAATGCAATCGGCCTCGGCCCCCAGGGCATGGGCGGCAAGTTCTCCGTCATGGGCGTCAATATCGAGAATACTGCCCGTCATCCTTCCGCCATCGGCGTTGCAGTCAACGTCGGCTGCTGGAGCCACCGCAGAGGCCACATCGTCTTTGACAAGGACCTCAACTTCACCATCGACACCCACACCGGATTTGAATACAAAGAGGCATAATCCTTCCTGCTGCAGTTGGAAACAAGTATGCATCGAAGCACGATCATCCTCTTGAAAAATATGAAATGATTTATATAGAACGGACAGAAGGAATGTTATAAGAGACGATATAAGGAACGACATAAGGAAGAGAGAACTTCTGTCCTGGTTCTGAGAAAGCTGTGAATAGCGGTAACAGTGTAGATAGCGATAACAGATTGAAAAGAGCAGTCAGGAGAACAGCATTCTCCGGAATGAGAGGTATAAAATGGCAGTAGAAATCAAAGACGGAAAGAAAATCCTGGTTACACCCGTTTCCGCGGAAGACCTCAAAGATATCCACATCGGCGACATCATTTATCTGTCGGGAGATCTGACAACCTGCCGCGACGTAGCGCACCGCCGCGTCGTGGAAGAGGGCAGAGAGATCCCTGTAGATGTCCGAGATGCAGCGATCCTCCACGCAGGTCCCATCATCCGCCCCCTCGGCGACGACAAGTACGAGATGGTCTCCGTGGGACCGACCACCTCCATGCGCATGGAGAAATTTGAGTATGAATTCGTGCAGACTACCGGCGTCCGCGTCATCCTGGGCAAGGGCGGCATGCGTGAAAACACCGAGCGCGCCTGCAAGGACTTCGGCGCCATCCACTGCGTATTCCCTGCAGGAAACGCCGTCGTCGCAGCGACAGAGGTAGAAGAGATCGTCGAGGCACAGTGGAAGGATCTGGGCATGCCCGAAACCCTCTGGCACTGCCATGTCAAAGAGTTCGGTCCCCTGATCGTCTCCATCGATTCCTACGGAAGAAACTATTTCGAAGAGAAAAAAGTGGAGTATAATCAGAAGAAGGACGAGCAGGTGGAACTGATCAGCAAGCAGGTCGGATTCATCAAATAAGCAAAAGAGACGTTGCTGAATGATGTCCCGGTATAGACCGGGTGCCGAGAACAGACTGACAGCGAAACAGGCCATCAGGATTTATAGCTATTTATAGCTGCGCAGAACAGCCCCCTCGCTTCTGCGCAGCTGTTGCATGCAGAAAAACACCGCAGGGAAGAATGTGCAGGAAAAACGTGTTGAAGATAGTATGCGTGGGAAAAACTGTGCAGGAAAAGCGTGTTGAGGAAAGTTTGCGTGGAAAAAACCGTGCAGGAAAAGCGTGTTAGGAAAGTACACGTGGAAAAAACCCTGCAGGATAAACGTGGAGGACAGACAATGAAAGAATACAGAATCGCAGTGGTCGCAGGCGACGGGATCGGCCCCGAAGTCATGGCGGAATGCAAGAAGGTACTCACAGCAGCGGCGGAACTGGACGGCGGATTCCGCTTTGCTTTCACAGATTTCCCATGGGGATGCCAGTATTATCTCAAGACCGGCCAGATGATGCCGGAGGACGGCATCGAGACCCTGCGCGGATATGACGCTATCCTGCTGGGCGCCGTGGGCTATCCCGGAGTTCCGGACAATATCTCCCTGCGTGATCTTTTGATCCGGATCCGCCACGACTTTGACCAGTACATCAACCTTCGTCCGGTCAGGCTTCTCAAGGGAGCGGACTGCCCGCTGAAGGACGTGAAGATCGAAGATGTCAACATGACCTTTATCCGCGAGAACACCGAGGGCGAGTACTCCGGGCAGGGAGCCTGGCTCTACAAGGGACAGCCGGGCGAAGTGGTCATTCAGGACAGTGTTTTTTCCAGAAAAGGGACCGAACGAGTCATCCGCTATGCTTATGAACTGGCAAAAAAAGAGGGCAAGACCCTGACCAGTGTCAGCAAGGCCAATGCCCTCAACTATTCCATGGTCTTTTGGGACCAGATTTTCCGTGAAGTCGGAGAGGAATATCCCGAAGTGGAGACACATTCCCTCCTGGTGGACGCTGCCTCCATGTTTATGGTCAAGGATCCCTCCCGCTTCCAGATCGTGGTCACTTCCAACCTCTTCGGCGACATTCTCACTGATTTGGGAGCCGCTATTGCAGGGGGCATGGGACTTGCCGCGGGCGCCAACCTGAATCCGGAGCGGAAATTCCCCTCCATGTTTGAGCCCATCCACGGGTCCGCGCCGGACATCGCGGGAACGCAGACTGCCAACCCGCTGGCAGCCATCTGGTCCGCCTCCCAGCTCCTCGATTTCTTCGGCCACGAAGATCTGGGCAAAAAGATTCTGGACACCATGGAAGACATGCTGACCAGCCACAGAGAATCGCTGACCCCCGATCAGGGAGGCAGTGCGACGACCTCTGCCTGCGGCGATGCCTTTGTGGAATTATTAAAAAAATAAATCCGGAGGGGAGTCAAGGGCGGTTGTCAGGTTGTCAAGGGGACGGTTGTCAAGGGGACGGTTCTTCTGACACCTGGCATGCCAGGTGTCAGAAGAACCGTCCCCTTGACAACCCCAACCTTGACTTCCTCACGCATGAATCATGGCGTAGCGTTTGCTGTCCAGCACGCGCAGCATATGTGCCATGGGGGTGATATTTCCGTCGAACTTATAGGACATTGTATGTGCGGCGGCTCCGCTGGACAGGGCACTTCCGCGGGTGTGCGCAGTGACAGGCGTCTGCACCTGCCAGCTGTTGACATTGTGGAAGACCACTGCGGGCATCTGATAGCCAAAGGCTTCAAAGAGCTCCCGGGCGTTTTCATACACGGTTTTGTCTGCATTGCGCATGCAGCAGTTGAATTCCATGTCTGAAAAAATGTAGATCACTCCGGGGATCTCTTCCTGGGAGGCGTCATATTTCACAGCAGTCTCCAGAATCAGATTGAAAACTGCTTCCAGGTTTGTGCTGCCGCCCCAGGACAAGGTGGATAAGTATCTCAGCTTATCTGCCAGACAAGCCCCGCGGATTTCTGCCAGGTGGGGCCTGGTCTCGAATGTGATCAGATGATTATGAAAAATGCCTTTGCATCTCTCGGCGCAGTATAAGCCCATGGCCTGGGAGATCAGTGCCGGCAGCGGACCTTTCGTATCCGGACGCCAATACATGGAACCGGAAGTGTCCACTACAGAGATGGCATTTGCATGGCCGACAGTACCGGGCAGGAGATTCCACAGCTGTTCAAGAACCTCTGTCTCTTCAGGGAAGTTTTGATTCCTGCCAAACCAGATCTCGTTGAAAAGCGGCCTGAGCACTTCATAGGGAAACAGTGTTTCCGCATGCATCTGCTTTTCACCGGAATCCACACCGAGCAGATACTCTGTAAACCGATTGCTGTCGGTTTTTATAAAGGCACTGCGGTATTTCAGCATTGCCTGGGCAGGCACCGCTTCGTAGTTGATTTTTTCCGGGTGCTTTGCAGTCAGGCTGCGTTCCACCAGGCCGATGCGGGCGCGGAGAGCGGTTACCAGAGTGCGGTATTCTCTTTGATTCATGCCCAGGGCATTGATCAGGCGTACTGCAGTCCGGCGCGTGCGGGGGCTGGAAGCATTGTCCGAGGGCAGCCATTTTGCCAGCAGCGAAATGTGAGCATTTTCCTCGCCTGCCGTTCGGCGCTCCAGGGCTTCTTTGTCCTCAGCCAGCTGTTCCTGAATGACTTTTACAGCTTCTTTTTCCGCAGGTGTTTTCAGAAGGCAGAGCAGATCATCCCAGCGGCCGAACTCTGCAATATAAGCCACATTTTTACGGGCGGATTCAGGCCATGTAAATGCGACATGACGGAGCAGTGTGCGGAAGAGCTTTCTCTCGCCCATTCCGCCGCGGATGTCCCGCAGATGAAAGAGCAGCTTCATGGCGAGATCCGGAGTTTCGATGTAGGCTCTCTCGAACAGATTGATCTGGTCAGAGGGCCTGCGATAGCGCATACCGCCGGCCACCGCAAAGAAATCCAGGCAGGCGTCCCCGGTGCTGCCGTGTGTTTTCGCACCGTTCAGAGTGCGGGTATAATTGGCGTCTGTTTTCAGTTTATCCAGATAACTCATTTCTTTCCTCTTTCCTCCTTTCCTCCGTGCTGACGGCATTGCAGCCGCCGCGAGGATGACGATCCACGCCTCTTGAAAGTGCCCGGAAAGGCGTTTTCCCGGGAATTGATCTGTCTGGAGCACGCGGTTTCGCCGCAGCATGCTTCCGCCAGCAGACAGCCGCTGTTTCTCCTTCGCCTCAGAAAAACACGACATGATGAACATTTCAGT
Organism: Lachnospiraceae bacterium UBA4380; assembly: GCA_002390025.1. Taxonomy (GTDB): domain Bacteria; phylum Bacillota; class Clostridia; order Lachnospirales; family Lachnospiraceae; genus CAG-791. The sequence goes on along the minus strand of DGRU01000081.1, from coordinate 9,503 downwards.
TGTCATGCCGCTGCAGTCTGCCTGCGGAGGACCTTTATCGCCCCCCGATTCCTTTTTCGATTTGTGTATTGTCTTCCTCCCCGTTTCGGGAAAAGTATCTTTCTCTCTCTTTTGAAAAAATAGTTTTCTTTTTTCTTTGGAGAAAACCAGTATTCTTCCTGTTTTGGAGAGAAATTGTTTTCTGCCTGTTTTTCCGGGAGAAATCGTTCTCTGCCTGTTTTTCCGGGAGAAATCGTTCTCTGCCTGTTTTTCGGAAAAATGCTTTTTCTTCTTTTGGAAAAAAGATGCGGCAGAGAATGCTCTGCGGTGAGCAGATTGAAGTTAGTCCGCCGGCCATGTTTGGTGTGACCGCCCTCTGTACCGTTCCATTTCCTCGGGGCTGATCCACGGTCGGCTTTCTGCCTTGTCTCAGACTGCATCGCTTTGCACGCCGGTCGTGGCGGGCGCCATGGTGAACGCTGTAAAATCACCGGGATAGGGATCAGACGCTTTGATTGATTAATAAAATCGCTTTTTACCGCCTTATTACCATTTCAACTGTACCTCTCATTCCGGAGCGGTTATAGTGCATGGCCAATGGGTGCCGCACGACCTGGGGCTTTACCATTTCTCTTTTTTCAGGTAGTCCCTGTTCACACGTTTCCTCTAAAAATCCCCATTATTGGCGGCGCTGCTGTATGCGCCTGTACCCGGCAGGAAATCCTTTGTTCACCGGAAGTCGGTTCTCTGCCTGACTTCCTGAGCGGGAATTGTTTGTTCCCTGTCGATGGACTAATCATAGCAGCACAGGATGGGGGCTGTCATTGAAGCTGTGGTTTAAGAGAAGCCACGTTTTCTCCCTTTCGATAACAATTGATTGACACTGCCGCAGCTGCTGAACTCCTGCACTGTACCTGTCGGAATATCCAGGACCTGGTCCGGAGAGGAGAGCTGCATCCTGTATTGAACCTCAAAAACAACTTTCTGTTTTTGAGAGATGATATTCTGCAGTGAAATACAATGAATCAAAAAAGACGGATCATGTGAATCTTTGCGGCTCACATGGTCCGTCCTCATTTTTTCCAAAAAAATGACCTCCTGGTCCTCACAGACCAGAAGGTCTTCCATCCTCACGTGGAGGATCCTGGACAAGGCCAGGAGATTATCCACTGTGGGCAGGCACTCCCCGTGCTGCCATTTGTAAATGGCCTGCGGGTACTCGAAGCCGAAGTAGGCCTGCAGCTCCCGCACGCTCATGCCCGCATTGCGGCGGCAACGCTCGATGTTGCGGCCGGTCTGAGGCAGATTAATGACTGGAAAATCTGCGTTTGTCATCATAATTATTACCTCCAGGCTGTTACTGCAATTATATAACATACGAGCAGGTTATTTTGAAAATGATTCTAAATTCCTGTTTTTCGAACTGTTGTGGATTCGGTCGGGACGCAATACGCTATGTCGACGGCAATATCTCCTTCGGAGCTGCTGCTGTCGCGGCATTCGCCGTATACAGCCAAATCAACAGATCGCCGCTTACGAGCCAGCTCGACGCGTCTTACAGTTGCTTTGTCTGTTTGTCTGTGCATGGCTCGTTGCTATCGCCCAAATTCCTCCCTATAACAAATCAAAACAGAGTCACATTAAAAAGGCAGCTTCAGGCACGGGGGGTGGCATCGAAACCAGCCATACCTGCTGCAAGAATCATTATACTAACTATTCTAAATAAAATCTATAAACTCCTGGTTGAAAAATCTGGAGCGAGAAAAATCGGGAGACAGGGGACGGTTCTGGGGAGGGAGGAGACAGGGGCTTTTTGTTTGTTTCAGCGGCCTCCGGATTGCTATTCACAGCCTTTTCGGAACTGTGACTGTAACTGGTAAGGGTTTAATTCATTGCAAAAAACTTGAAAAAGCCTTGACTTTTTGCAGGGGGAAGGCCGCTGTACAATACAATTACCGAAAGGAAAAAAGTAAAGAAGGAAAAAGGAAAAACAGGAAACCTACTTGCATCAGTAAAAGAAACAAGGAAAAAGAAAGAAAAAGAAAAAGGAGGAGTTCATCATGGCAGTAAAAATGAAAGCAGGCGTTGTCCACGCAAGGGAGGACCTTCGGTATGAAGAAATCGATAAGCCGGTTCCCGGCCCCGGGGAGGTGCTGATCAAGGTCAAGTACACCGGAATCTGCGGCAGCGATATTCCCCGTGTCAACGGTGACGCCTGCCACTTCTTCCCCAATGTTCTGGGGCACGAGTTCTCGGGCGTTGTTGAGGAGCTGGGCGAGGGCGTCACAAAACTTGCGGTCGGCAATCGGGTCGCCGGCATTCCACTGATCCCCTGCATGCAGTGTGAAGACTGCCAGAAGGGCAACTATTCTCTTTGCAAGCACTACAGCTTCATCGGTTCCCGCCGCTTCGGCAGTTTTGCGGAGTATGTTGTGGTTCCCGAGATGAACGCAGTTCCCTTCAGCGAAGACGTCTCTTTTGAAAAGGGTGCATTTTTTGAGCCTGCAACAGTTGCCCTGCATGGACTGCAGCGTGTGCCCTATGAAGGCGGTAAGACGGTAGCCATCCTGGGCGGCGGCACGATCGGCATGTTCGTGATGCAGTGGGCCAGGATCTTCGGCGCAAGGGAAGCGGTCGTTTTTGATATTGCGCAGGAGCGCCTGGATCTGGCAGCCCGCCTCGGCGCAACAGCCGGGATCAATACGCTGGAGAAGGATTTCATGGAGAAGGCCAAAGCTATTACCGGCGGACGCGGATATGACTATGTCTTTGAGACCGCCGGCAATACGATCACGATGAAGATGGCTTTCGAGCTTGCCGCAAACAAGGCGAAGTCGGGATGCCCATGGAGCGCATCATCCTGGGCGGCGATCATCTGGGTCCTCTTACTTTCGTCGGTTATGATGAGGAGAAAGCCATGTCTGAGGCGCGGGAGCTGATCCGCCAGTATGTGGCAGCCGGTTTCACCAAGATCCATATCGATACCAGCATGAAGGTAGCCAGCGATGATCCCGATACCCGCCTGGCGGATGAAGTGATCGCCCGCCGCGGTGCCGAGCTTGCAAAGGTTGCGGAGGACACCTACGCAGAGCTCAAAAAGCAGAATCCCGAAGCTGTACATCCCGTCTACATCGTCGGCAGTGAGGTGCCGATTCCCGGAGGATCCCAGGATGCGGTGGACCAGGGTGTGCAGGTCACAAAAGTCTCTGATTTCAAGGCCACGGTGGAGACATTCAAAAAAGCTTTTGCGGAACATGACGTCGCGGATGCATGGAATTATGTGATCGCTGTTGTCGTTCAGCCCGGCGTTGAAGAGAAGGATGCCGGCTGCACCGAGTATATCAGGGAAAAGGCAACCGAACTGTCCGCTGCCATCCGGGAATTCCCCAATCTCGTATTTGAGGCGCACTCCACAGATTACCAGACCAAGTTTAAACTCCGCGAGCTCGTAGAGGACGGCGCGGGCATCCTGAAAGTAGGTCCCGGACTCACCCTGGCCCTTCGCGAAGGCCTCTTCGCACTCGCCAATGCCGAGCGCGAGCTCTATAAGGACGAGCCGGAGAAACAGAGCTACTTCATCGAGATCCTCGACAGAAGCATGCTCAAAAACCCTAAATATTTTGCCAAGTACTATTATGGAACTCCCGGAGAGATCGCCTACAAGCGCAAATATTCATTCTCCGACCGCTGCCGTTATTACTATGCAAATCCCGAAGTGGAGGAAGCGGTTGCCAAACTCTTCGACAATTTCAAGGACGGCGTTCCGCTCGGACTGCTCAGCCAGTTCATGCCCATCCAGTACACAAAGGTCAGAGAGGGTCAGCTGAAAAATGATCCAAAGGCTCTTGTCATGGACCGGGTCATGAACTGCATTGATGAATATCTGTACGGCTCTCAGCAGCAGATGCTGGGCTGACAGCAGATTAAGATGTAAAGGGAGGAAAAAGATGGCACTTGTAACATCAAAGGAATTATTGCTGGATGCGCAGAAAAACGGCTATGCCGTAGGCGCTTTCAATGTTGAAAATATGGAAATGGTCATGGCGGTGCTGGCGGCTGCGGAAGAGACAAAGTCCCCTGTCATCATGCAGACGACCCCCGGCACGGTCAAATACGCTGGCCTGGACTACTACCTGGCAAATGTTAAGGCGGCAGCAGACAGAGCTTCTGTACCGGTGGTCATGCATCTCGACCACGGCGACAGCTTTGAGATGGCCATGAAAGCCTATCACACGGGCTATACCTCGATCATGATCGACGGGTCGAAGCTTCCCTTTGAGGACAACATCGCCCTGACCCGCCTTGTCACGGACGCCTGCCATCCCGGCGGCATCCCCGTCGAGGGAGAGCTGGGGCGCGTCGGCGGCAAAGAGGATGACCTTGAAAACGCGGACGAGAATCCCTACACCGATCCTGAGGAAGCCAGGATTTTTGTGGAAAAGACGAATGTTGACTTTCTGGCAGTGGGAATCGGAACCAGCCACGGCGTCTACAAGGGCGTACCCAGGGTCAACGTGGAGCGCCTCTCCGAGATCCGTGCACTCGTCGATATCCCCCTCGTTCTGCACGGCACCAGCGGCGTTCCGGACGAACAGGTGCGCGACTGCGTGCGCCGGGGCATCTGTAAAGTCAACTACGCGACGGATCTGCGCATCGCCTTCACAAAAGGCGTCAAGGCCTATATGCAGGAAAACCCGGATGCCTTCGACCCGAAAAAATACGCCGCAAGGGGTATGGAAGAAGTGAAAGCCTATGTCATGCAGAAGATGGAAGTAGTCGGAAGCATCGGAAAAGCAGCAGACTGAGCCGGCTCTGTGTCTCCTTTTCAACCCTGTCTTGACCGGATAAGTATTATTAGATAATATATACAATGTATATACTTCTTGTTATGAGATGATTTTTCTTCATACAGGATAAGAGACTCAGTATGGTGCCTCAGCGGTCATCAGTGTGTCGGTCATCTGCAGCAAAAACTGCTGCAAGGGAGGAAAAATAGAATGGAAGCACAGCTTGTAAAATGGGGAAACGGACAAGGAATCCGTATTCCAAAACTGATCCTGCAGGAGCTGGATATCAAGGTCAATGACGTTCTGAACATGGAAATCCGGGGAGAACAGCTCATTATCGAAAAAGTGAAGTTCCGGCACAGATCCCTGGAAGAACGTGCCCGGGCTTATGGAGGCAGACTGGGGCCATATACAGAGTATGACTGGGGAGAACCTGAAGGGCGGGAGGTATTGTGATGACGTTTGCGCAGCAGGGAGATATCCTATGGCTGGAAAAAAATGCCCAGCATGTACTGGTACTCAGCAGAGAATTTTTCAATCAATCAGGCATGGCTGTTGTGTGCCCTCTTCGGGACAGCGCAGAACCGGATGCTTTGCATATTGAGATTTCCTGTGAGGCATATAGGGGGACGGCACTGCTCGAGCATCTCAGGAGTCTGGATCTGCAGGCACGGCATTACCGGAGGATTTCGGGTATTTCCTATGAGCAGATTCAGGATATTTCGGATGCAGTACAGGGAATATTCGACTACTATCCCTATTCCCTATGAATATCGAGACTTGAGACTGTTCTGAACGATTGGATTTGGTCTTAACGTTTAACCCGGGTTTTGGGAGACAGGGGACGGTTCTGTGAGACACAGAACCGTCCCCTGTCTCCTCCCTGTCTCCAGCAATTCGTCATTCAGAACCGTCCCCGCGACTCAGTAAATCTTCCCGGTGTTCCGTAAGAGTGGTTTATTCGTCGATTGCAGTCAAGTGATAGAGGAAGGCAGTGTATTCAGGAATTTCCCGGGGAATGGGAAGGCCGGCGTGCATGAGTGCCATGCCGCTGGCAATCAGGGTATTTCCGTCTCCTTCGACCCGGTAGCGGGTGTTGGGAGAGAGGCCCTTGCACTTGATGTATTCCTGGGGGCCGTTGACAGTCAGGTTGACAGTAATCACGGTCACCAGGGCTTCACTCTTATCTTTTGCGACACTCTCCCAGGCAACGAGATTGACCTGCTCGAAGGGATTTGCCAGGCGGTAGTAATCGCCGAAGAAATTGAGGTCGTAATATTTGTGATAAAGGTCGCTCATCTTTTTGCAGGAACGAATCTCTTTCTTTTTCAGCTTAGTCGCGTCGAGTTCATATCCGAAGGTACCGCACATGGCAATGGCAGCCTTGGTCTCGAAGGGGACCATGGGGCTGGCTTCCGAGACGTGGGCACCCATGGTGCAGACCGGATAGAGGAAGGAGGAGCCGTAGTGGAGCTTGAGGTTGTCCAGCGGCTTGGTGTTGTCGGAGCTCCAGTACTGGACAAAATAGGTCAGCATGGCGGTATCGAAGCGCCCTCCGCCGCCTGCGCAGCCTTCAAACATGATGTCCGGATGGGTCTTGATGATGCCGTCCATGACTCGGTAGAGACCCAGGACGTAGCGGTGGGAGACCTCTCCCTGACATTCCGCCGGGAGGGCGTTGGACCACAGATCCGTGATGGCGCGGTTGATGTCCCATTTCACATAATAGATGTTGGCGCTGTCCAGGATCCGGTTGATGCTCTCGATCAGGTAGTCCTGGACTTCTTTTCTGCCCACATCCAGGGCCAGCTGGTTGCGGCTGCGGACCGCCCTGCGTCCGGGAATTTCCATTGCCCAGTCGGGATGAGCGCGGAAGAGGTCGGAGTCCTCGGAGACCATCTCGGGCTCGAACCAGATGCCGAATTTCATACCCAGATCATTGATCTGGCGGACCAGCTCTGTGAGGCCGCATTTGATCTTTTTTTCATTGACATACCAGTCGCCCAGGCCGGAGTTGTCGTCGTCGCGCTTGCCGAACCAACCGTCGTCCATGACGATCATTTCGACGCCCATACCCTTGGCGGCCTTTGCAATTTCGATGAGCTTCTCATCGTCGAAGTCAAAGAAGGCTGCCTCCCAGGTGTTGATCAGGACGGGCCGCCGCACATCGCGGACAAATTTACTCCGGTTCAGATTGTTCCGGATAAAGTTGTGGAAGTTGTGGCTCATCCGGGTCAGACCCTTGTGGGTGTAGGTCATGAGCACAGCGGGAGTGTCAAAGTCTTCGCCGGGGCCAACCGGATAGCTGAAAAGGCGGTCATTGATACCCATTACCAGGCGGGCCTGGTCGTACTGGTCGAGCTCGGCCTCTGCCAGAAAGCTTCCCGAGTACATGAGGGCAAAGCCGTAGCAGGCGCCGAAATCCTCGGTCGTCGTCCTCTCTGCCAGAGCTATGAAGGGATTCTGCTGATGGGAGGAGATGCCGCGGCCGCTGCGGATCTTGTGTACATGGTGGGTCAGGGGCTGGCGCTCCACCTGCCGCTCCTGGCCGTACCTGCCCGGCAGGGAGATGAGATCCAGATTCTGTCCGTTCATATAGTCCATGTTCATAGACATGATCCGCTTGAGCTGGATGGGCTCTTTTCCGCCGTTGTGTACCCTGGCGGCGCGCATGATGATGTCCGCCTCCTCAAAGACGGAATACAGGAGCGTGACCCGGACATTGGTCACCGCATCCTCAATGGTCAGTTCCAGCGTATCGACAGTGTCGCTTTCCGTTGCGAAAGCAGTCGGCAGCCCCTTGAGAGTAAAGGGTCCCTGATACATCCTGTGTGAGACATACCTTCCGTTAAAAGAAAAACTTCCGTCGGAGTTCTGTACTTCGATCGAATTGATCCGGAAATCACCCTGCTGCTGTGTCGTGAACTCCTGCGGCTGAGCGTCCAGCGAGAAAGTGCGCTCCTGGAGGGAATCATAGGGATTTCCAGAGAAGCCCCGGTCATATTGCCGGATCAGGTAGACCAGATCCTCGTCCCGGATCGTTGCCCCGTAGTAGAGGTGCTTGACATAGTTTAGATTGCCGACCTTCAGCTGGTAGGTCGTCTTGGCAGTATGAAGGGAAAAAGTCTTTTTGCTCTCGTTATACACAATGGCCATGGCAAACTCCTTTTATTTTCTGGCGTGGGGCAGCTGCGCTGCCCGGTTTTATGTAAAATACTCCATTCTCAGGATACTACGAGCGCATGCCTTTTCCTATAATGCAATGTCTGTATTTTATGGATTATTCTACGAAATTTTGTATGCAGAGACAGGTTGGAGACAGGGACGGTTTGGAGACAGGGGACGGTTCTGTGTCTCCTTCTCGCGAAGAGGAGACACAGAACCGTCCCCTGTCTCCAAACCGGAACCGCCCCTGCCTCCAACTCCAACTGGTCAAAAACAGAAATTAGAACATTGACATTGCGGAATAATCCGTGCTACACTGCGTTAAACCGTTGAAGAAGAGTGAGTAAGCGATGCTTCCTTCATTCCAGAGAACTGCAGGTGCTGAGATTGCAGTATGAAGCGTATTGCCGAATGGACTTCCGAGGGCGACCTGAAATACAGACTTGTAAAGTATGGGAGACGGAGTGATGGACCTCCGTAAGAAAAGTTCAGCATATGTTGGTATGCAGCAATTTTTTATAGACGATGCATTCCTTCGTATGGCAGAGTGGGCGCAAAACAGCGTCAAGCCGGGTGGCACCGCAGGATGAATTTATCAGCCTGTCCCAGCAGCAAGTGTATAAAGCTGCAGGGACAGGCTGTTTTTTGCGCGAAGCAATGAGCCATGCACGTACAAATCAAAATACGGGCG
>DGRU01000081.1:641-792 GCA_002390025.1 Lachnospiraceae bacterium UBA4380 | reverse complement strand
GGGCGCTTCGAGCTTGCTCGAAAGCGACAGGGATTTGATTTGGACGTATACGGCGAACGCCGCGACAGTGAGCAGCCGAAGGCTGCGAACCTGTCGGCATGGCGAATTGCGACCGTAAAGAAAAGAGCACGTACAAATCAAAATACGGGCG
>DGRU01000081.1:0-573 GCA_002390025.1 Lachnospiraceae bacterium UBA4380 | reverse complement strand
GGGCGCTTCGAGCTTGCTCGAAAGCAAATTTACCAACAAGTTCCTGTCCCGGAAGAAACCAGTCTCAGCGCTGACGCGCTTCAAAAAAAGAAAGGAATATCACTATGGCAGACAAGAAGGTTCCCTACAAGATCTATCTCAACGAAGATGAGATGCCTAAGAGCTGGTACAATCTGCGCGCGGATATGAAGAACAAGCCCGCGCCTCTGCTGAATCCCGGGACTCTCCAGCCGCTGAAGGCTGAGGAACTGGCACCTATTTTCTGTGAGGAACTGGTGGCCCAGGAACTGGATGAGACGACCCCTTACATCGAGATCCCGACGGAAATCCGTGAATTTTACAAGATGTACCGTCCTTCGCCCCTGGTGCGCGCTTACTGCCTTGAGGAGAAGCTGCAGACCCCGGCAAAGATTTATTACAAGTTCGAGGGCAACAACACCAGCGGCAGCCACAAGCTCAATTCCGCCATTGCCCAGGCCTATTATGCCAAGAAGCAGGGCCTCAAGGGTGTGACGACAGAGACCGGTGCCGGTCAGTGGGGCACTGCCCTTTCCATGGCCTGCTCCTATTTTG
>DGRU01000028.1:3304-4892 GCA_002390025.1 Lachnospiraceae bacterium UBA4380 | reverse complement strand
ACAAAGATAAGAGCGGAAGGCATATTCTGCGCCTTTTTCATTCAGGACGTCCTGTGCAAGGGTGACATTTATGCTGCCCCGGTCTTCTTTCCACAGATAATGACCTTTTCCCGCAAAGAAATCCATCCTTTTATGGATCAGATCAGCTGCCCGGGCAAAATCCAGAGCGCTCGCGTCATTGGCAGGAATAATCTGTACGTTGACCACAGGAATGCGGGAAAGAATGATCCGCGCCCTGTTCTGATAGATCATGAAACCCGTGAGCAGCACAGCGGTACAGGCCAGAGCCGCCATGATTCCGGAAATAAAGGCGCGGTTTCTGCGCTTTTCCCCTGTTTTTGCTGTATCCGGCTCCGGCAGGATCCTGCGCACCGCTGCCAGAAAGGTCTCCATATCCGGATAGCGGGCCGACCAGTCAGGATCCATCCCTCTCATCAGGATCTCCTCCAGCCGCGGATCGATCCCGATCCCCAGGGCGGACGGCTTTTTCAGGTCATCTACAAACACTCTTGAAATAGAACTGACCGGTGTGATTCCCGTAATGCAGGAATAGATGGAAGCACAGAAGGCATAGAGGTCGGTCCAGGGACCCAGAGATCCGTCTGATGCATACTGCTCAGGAGGGGCAAAACCCTCTTTGAGCAGGAGTTCCCTGTCTCTCATAGAGGAATACTCTGTCGCGGATCCGAAATCCATAAGCTTTACAGATCCGTCCTTTTCTTCCATAAGATTTTCAGGGCTGATATCCCGATGAATAAGGCCGGAGGCGTGGAGGCGTGAAAGGGATTCCGCCACTGGAATCATCTTACGGACTATATCCTCTGCCTTCTGGGGGCCCTTTGCCTTTTGGATCTCAAGCAGAGTGCTGCCGTCCAGATAATCCATAACCATATAGGCAGTTCCGTTGGCCTTGAAATAATCGTGGACCCTGACGATTGCAGCCTCCTCCGTGAACTCTCCCAGGATTTTTGCTTCCTGAAAAAAACTCTGCAGCTGTTTCTTCCACTCATCCTGCCCCGGGTACAGCGGCAGAACTGATACCCCGTCTTCCCCGCGGCGGACCATATGTTTCGGGAAAAGCTCCTTGATCGCATATTTAGTCCCGATATTCAGATTTTCTGCCAGATAGGTGATGCCGAAGCCTCCTGCGCCGAGGCACTCCTTTATCACATACTTATCGCCGAGGATCTGTCCGCTTTTCAGGGAATACTCAATATCTGCCGACATTTTTCAACACTCCTGCCCTGCTCTTCCTACTTCAGCAGTCTGGTCATCCATTCATATGCGCTGTCCGAATTCAGCCAGGTCTTGTAGAGAAAGAAATTTTTCTCTTCCTGTGCGCAGGCCAGCACCTGTTCCATCAGATATTCTGCGGATTTTCTGCTCTGAAGAAAACCGACCACGAACCTGTCAAATTCCTCCTGATCTCTTAAGGGGGCAAATCCGCATTCCTTCAGAATGGATGACAGCCTGTCCTCTGTGATCTGCTGTCCTTCGGGAATGTCTGCTTCACTGCCAAAAAAGAGAAGAAAGCTGATAAGGGTAGTGCGGTCAGGATCCAGCTGTCCCTGCAGATATTTTCTGAGAG
>DGRU01000028.1:0-3142 GCA_002390025.1 Lachnospiraceae bacterium UBA4380 | reverse complement strand
CTTTCAAGGGATTCCCTGTCTGAAGCGGTGGCGAGCGCGGGCGCAAAGCGGCGGGCTGACCTGAGGACAGCTTTTTTTTGACGCTCAGTAAGATCCTCGGGACTGTCACAGGCTTCGATCAGAACCGCCATCCAGTCCAGGGTCGCGTAGCCGAAGTAAAAGTAATTGAAGGAATCGAAGATCTCCCCCAGTGAGAGGACTGCATTCTCAAGGATCTCCCTGGCCTGCGCGGGGCTGTGTTTTTTCCTTTTCAGGACAGAGATCCCCCGAAAGACAGACAGGTTTTCCATGACTTCCTCCCCCGCATTTCCCTTCTGCAGGGCGAGGATATAACGGTCGATCCGTGTCGTAAGATAATAGTAGAGGTATTTGCAGAGGTAGTAGCGGGCCTTTTCCCGGACCGGGGTAAAAGACTGTACGTTGGCCCGCATAAACTCCCGAAAGGCTTTTTCGTCCGGCTCCACAGAGAAGATTTCTTTTTCGAGCCGCTGTGTGAGATGGCGTGTATAGAGCCTTCCGCCCTCTTCATCGGAATTGTCTGCCAGATACTTCCTCAGGTCTGCACAGGTGACAGACGACCCTGGAAAATCCCCCCTGTCCAGAGCGGCCCCGGCCATGAAGGCAGCATATTCACGGCTCATCTGTCTCCACCTGGTATAGGACCAGCCATTTCGGAAGGCAAAAATCAGGCCGGCCTCCCACTGGCTTCTCGGATACAGTTCCGCCAGACCCCTGGAAGCGAGGTTCTGATTCAGGCGCTCCAGGGAATCATGCATCACAAAGGCCTGAGCGATCAGCCGGAAGCGCAGCGGCACATTTCGTATGATCTTTGCGTCTAGCTCCATACAGTCATCCAGCATCTTTCCTTCAGAAACATCTATCGCAAGACGCCCGACCATTTCATCAAACAGTTTTTCTTTTCCGGAATCCATCAGATCCTCCTGTGGTGAATACAGGCCTTGTTAAAATTATTTTTTTTGATTTTTTTTGCGGAAGCAGTCCGGATCAACAAACCTGCAGGTTCCGTTTGCTATAGTCATATTATACAAGATAAAGAGAGCAGTCACATAGGACATCGGCGCAAATCGGCAATTATTATTAGGAAAGGACAAAAAACATGAAAACTATTATTTTTAAGATCCGGAAGAATCTCTATAGACTGGCTGCTGCAGTTATAGCAGCGGGTATGCTCACAGGCTTCTTACCGGCAGACGTGTATGCGCAGACTGTAACTGTATTTACAAGTCCTGACGAGTATGACCGGGGAAGCCAGGGGATCAATCCCAATGACCCTTCTTCACGAAACTCGTCCGGCAGGTCCGCAGACCGGACAAGCGGAAACTGGCACGATTACAGCTATGGTGACAAAAATGACTTTTACGGAAACGTGCCTTTCTATGGAAATGTTTACGACGTTTCTCAGGCCGGGTCCCTGAACGGAGTGTTTGTGCTCCGTGATGGGAAAGAGCTGGAAATGATGTATTCCAAAGACTACCTGGGGGACTGGCTTCTCTCTCAGAGCATCCTTGGCACCGGAAATGATCGGGTTTCGCTCCCTTCTCTGGATACAAAGGCAGGAGAGCTTCTGGTGATCTGCGGAGAGGAATATGGAAACAGGGCTCCTGCAAGAAGAGATGAGATCGAAGTTCATCCCGCCACCCTGCGCGGCTATCTGGTCCACGGATCTGATGAAGCCTATTTCCACATCGAAGATATCCAGAGCGTGGAAGGAGCTTCCCTGGCAGGAGTAGACTGGCATGACGAGAAGGCTCTGAACAAGGCACTGTCCGGTACAGGCTTTACATGTGATGTCGATGGATACGGACAGTTCAAACGGATGCTCAGCCCCGCTTTTGACAGCAGCATAACAATGAACCAGATCAACGGGACTACATTTACAAATGAGGAATACTGCGCCTATCAGCCTCTCTTTGACCAGGATAAGGATAAGACCTTTAAGCTTCCCGTCGAAAGAACTCAAAAGGGATACTTTATCGTAAATACGTCTTCCCTCAAACGCGGCCTGTACGAATTCCGGATGTACAGCGGAAGCTATATTTTTGAGATCAGATAAAGCTTCCAGGGGAATTCATTTACCTCTTATGTCACATGGCATAGACCGGATCCAAAACGACGGGTTGAACATCAAATCCATATTTTGGTCCGGCAACAGGAAACAACAGATCCGCAGAGACCAATCCTCTCTGCGGATCTGTTGATTCTGTTATTGATCCCGATTCATTCGCGGGCGGCTGCGCGGATCAGAGCTTAAGCGTCATACCGGTATTTCATCAGCACCTCATCGATCTGCCGGTTGATATTTTCCGGGTAGAGCTTCTCCTGTCCCGCAGGAGTTTTCAGGCGGACGCAGAGGTCCAGCGGCAGGTAGACAGGACCGGTTTTTCTGCGGGTCTTTGACCGGGGCTCTCCGGTGACCAGGAGTTTTACCCGGACGCGGCGCTGTTCGAAGAGGGGGATCAGGACATAATACATCCGGTCATCCTGAAAGGACAGGTAGCCGAGTTCCTGTCCGGAGGTGTTTTTCATGACAAAGGGGACGGTCCTTCGTGGCACATTTTATGCCATACAAAAGGGCAAGGTTCTTTGTGGCGCGTCGCGGGTGACAAATAATGATTATTCGAGCCCCGGGCTCATTGTGCCTCTGTCCTGCGTTCCCGGCCCGTTATGCCCCCGGGCTTACGTCCCCCGCCGTATTTGCCACAAGCTATTTGATTTTTAAATTGATTATAGATGTATTCAATTGGACTTTCGGATACCGTCGTGAGAAAATGACATTGTCAAAAGGAACGAAACAAAACCCGGGCAATACAAACCACACAACACAGACCAAACGACACAGACCAAACAATAAAGACCAAACGACACAGACCACAAAAGGAACCTGCCTGAATCATAAGAAATACAGGGAAACGGAGGAAACACAAATGGCTAAAACACTGATCGCATTTTTTTCCAGAGCAGATGAGAACTATTTCGGCGGCGCAATGAGATACGTCAAGGTCGGCAACACGGAGATCGTCGTCGGCCTCATGAAAGACCTGATCGATGCTGATACCTTCAAGATCGAGATGAAAGATCCCTACTCCCCCGTCTACATGACCTGCATCGAGGAGGCAAAGAA
>DGRU01000142.1:31427-33114 GCA_002390025.1 Lachnospiraceae bacterium UBA4380 | reverse complement strand
CAGAGAGCGAGAGGATCTGCGGCTGAACAAAGGCCGTACGCGTCACGGCCTCCACGAATTTTGCATAGATGCGGGCATACATCTTCTGTGCCTGCGGAGCGCGGGTATCCTCGCTCCTGCGCAGATTCGCATAGGCGAAGAGGTCGCTAAGGAGCAGATCCAGTTCCGTCTCCGCCTCGAGGAGGGCGCGGATGCACCCGGCAGCCGCAGCGCCGTCATGATCCGTCTGCGCTATCTTTCCCTCAAATGCCGCGACTGCGTCCACCCTGGGGGAGAGCTGCGAAAATGCCGCCTCCCAGTCTTCGTCGTCTCTGTACAGGGATGTCAGGTCCCACATAAAAGCGGGATCCATCTCCTTTCTCTCTCTGAGTTCTGCCGCCATAAGCAACTGTCCTCCTAAATCTATAAGTTCCGCGATCGATACTATACAAATTCTGTGATCAATACCATTTATATTTTTTGATCAATGCTGTTTACATTCCAGGATCAGTACTGTATAGATTCCGGGATCAGTACTGTCTTAATTTCACGATTAATACTGTGCGATGGAAAAGGCACTGACCTCAAAGCTCTGTGTGCCCTCCGGCACGGGACCGGCCGCCGTCAGGACATAAGAGGCCTTCCTGCCGGCAGGGATCATCACTCTCCCGGTCTCTCCGCCCAGGATGCGGTCGTCATCTTTGTAGAGGATCGTAACAAACGCTTCCTGGTCCTTGCCGGAAGAACATCTGATGGTGCCGGAAAGTTCCGGGAGCTCTCCGAAGTAAAAATATCCCTGGGAAAGTCCCTCAGAGCTCTTGCGTCCCGCGGAAGGAGCCTCTTCCTCATACTCCGGAAGCAGGCGCACACGTACTTCTCCGGCCTCATAGCTGTCCGCAGAGGGCATGTTGAGCTCCTCCTCCGTGGGATAGTAATTGTCCGGGTCCTCCGAAACCGCCGAAAAACTGACCCTGTCGGGCATTTCGCCGCGCACTGTCATCTCGGAGCCGTAAGCGATCCGGTCTCCGGGGAGCACATAGGTGCGGATGGTCTTTTCCACCCTGGAGAGTTCGTTTCCGTAGGAATCGTATGCGACCGCAGTGACAGTCGGCCATACCATGGCGAGTTCGCTGTCCTCATTGGAAAGGATCACGGCGAAGTCCACCAAATAGGCCGGAAGGGCCTGACCGTAGTCATCGGTCTTTTTGGGCGGATATACATCCGACTCATCGATCTGTGTGATCGAGTAGCCGCTGTCTGCGATCTCTGCCTCGGGAAGCTCCCTCTGCTCCCTTTCCTCTTTCTCTGCCTCTTCCGCTGTCAGGTCCAGATACAGGTTTTCCTCCTTATCCGGAGGTCCGTAAACTGTCCCCTCTTCCGGTCCTTTGCTGCAGCCTGTCAAAAGAGCCAGGCTCAGGAGGACCAGCAGAACTGCCTTTCCGCACAAAAGTCCTTTTCGCAGGCATTTCCCGCTTCCGCGGCGTTCAGATCCGGAAAAAATCGGTTTCTGTCTTTTATACATAGTCATCCTCATAGCATAACAGATATGCGATTCTGGTTACTGTAATAACAGTATACCACTTCTGCCGGATCCACGGGAGTAAAAAAACAGAACCGGAGGCCTGTGTAAGGTCTCTCCGGTCCTGTCCCGCATGTCCGGAGCTATGGTCCTGCTCCCGCAGACATGGATTCCTCAAGTATCAGTCAT
>DGRU01000142.1:0-31314 GCA_002390025.1 Lachnospiraceae bacterium UBA4380 | reverse complement strand
AAGCAGCAGGGCCACAGCTGCTGCCGCAAGGACAGCGGGGATCAGATAGAGGGCGATGTTGGTGTCATCACCTGTCTTTACCCTCGAGCCGGAACGGACGGTCTCCGGAGACGCAGGTGTCACAGTCTTTTTGCCCGAAGTCTTTGTCCCGGGCTCCTCTTTGACAGAGGGATGGCGGGGAAGCTCAGGTGTGAGCTCCGGATAATCGGGCTCTTCCAGCTTCTCCGGCTCGTCGGGTTCTGGACCGGGCCTGCCGGGTTCCGTCATGGCAACAGTCTGTGCGGGATCTGCCAGATCCCTGTGCCCGGCAACCAGGTACTCCTCTTTCTCCTCTTTCTCCTCTTTCTCCTCTTTCCCATCTCCTGCGTCCGTCCGGGCGGGATCACCGGAAGGATCTGCATCCTGGTCCGTCTCCCCGCCTTTTTCCTGTCCGCAGATGTAGAGTTCCTCAAAGGCCACCAGCTGCATGCTCTGCGTTCCGGAGGCACCGGTCCCGAAGAGTCCGGAGGCATCAAAGGTAAAGTCGAGGACGGTCTCTCCGTCCCTTTCGTCCGGTGTGAACCGGGCCTCTGCCGTCACATTCCTGCCGCCTGCCGCAAAGGGCTTCCCGGTATCCTTGCGCATGAGGGTTCCCTGCAGCCGGTAGGTCCTGCCGGGGAGCAGATTGTTCCAGGTCACATGGTCGCGGACAAGGACTTTTCCGTCTGCGACGACGGCCTTTGCCATCTCCCTGCTGTCAGTCCGGGCAGAAGCGTCATCGGCCGCTCTGCTTTTGAAGCTGTCTTCAACAGCACCTGCCTGTGCCGCTTCCGCATTGGTGCGGATCTTTGGATAGTGGACACTCTGGTCCTCATCCTCAGGGTCCTCGTGGACAGCGACAGGGGGCTCTGTGCCGGGTTCATCCGGATCGGGGGTTTCTGTCTGACCGTCTTCCGTTCCCGGCTGATCAGGTTCGTCCGGCGTCCCCTCCCCTCTCAGATAGAGTCTCTCGAATGCAACGACTGTTTTTCCGTCCAGCAGAGAGGCATCATAAGTGAATGTCAGATCCACGGTCTGTTCGGCCTTCTCTGCGGTAAAGGAGGCCTTTGCAGTGACATCCGCCCCTTTGGCATCCTTCAGCGGCTTTCCGCTGGTCTTGTCGACCAGAAAGCCGGTCACAAGGTATCTGTGTCCGGGAAGCAGGCCCCTGCAAGTGACATGGTCGACCGTGACTGCGCCGTCACGCGCCTGCCCTATGTGCATACCCGTTGTCTGATCCTCCGCCTCCGTCTCGATCAGGACAAGATGAACGGTCTGCGCCTCATCCTCGGGATCGGTGTGGGATACAATATCCTCCCCTCCGTTTGTGCTGTCACGGTAGGGTGTTCCGCCGTCCGGTGCGGGACCTTCCTCTCCGGAATCCCCCTGTCCGCTGACAGGTTCCGACGCGTACTCAAAGCATACCAGGGTCATTCCCTGCACTTTGGATGCATCGAAGGTGAACCTGAGCTGCACTGTGCCGGAGTGGGCCAGGATCTTCCTTGTCACGGCACATTCAACCGTCTTTCCGTCAATCTGCAGCGGCTTTCCCGTCTCTTTCACATAGATCACACCGTGGAATGTCACATCCCTGCCGATGTAATCCTCCATGCCGTCATAGTTCACGGCATCCGTGAGTGTGACCATGCCCTGCCGGTCGGCAAAATGGTCGCCGTTTTCATCCAGAAGTTCTGTCTCGAGCACCGGCTTGAGCGTATTTTCAACAGTTCCCAGAGCCACCGTCTGTCCGTCCTCGCAGATGGAAAAATCACCCGAAAACATTTTCATGCCCCGGTTGTTTTCCCCCTCGATCTCCTCGATGTGGTAAGTGCCGAAGGGAAGGGCACCCAGCCTGTCGTCGGGCTGTGTGCCGACGCCGAACCAGGTGAGGGCAGAGCTCTCAAAAGCCCCGTTTTCGTCTGTTGTAAAGCGGTGTTTTTCCAGTTCCTTGCCGTCTCTGTCATAGGCGGTGATTTCAAAGGTCACCCCCGCCATCTGCCTGCGGGTGTAGCCGTTGATCTTTTGCAGGGAAAAATCTCCCCGAATGACGCGGTCGCTGATACAGGTGTCCTTCAGCGAAGAGAGATCCGTGATCTTGCCGTCCTCCAGGACTTTGAAGCGCACAGGCACCGCTCCCTCCCGGGTATAGCCCTCGGGGGCAGACACCTCTTCAATGCGGTAGCTTCCGTAGGAGAGGGCGCGCTCTTTTGTCTGCGCCATTCCGTCGGCGCCAGTAACCAGGGTCATGGCCTCCGCTCCCGGCAGGACTTTTTTCCCATCCGCATAGACGGACAGGCCGCCGTCATTATAGATTTTGAGGACAGCTCCCTCCAGGCAGGCGCCTCCCAGAGGCGTATTTTCGCCGGTCTCAAGATCACGCTTGCAGATCTTTACGCCGCCGCGGATCAGCTCTTCCTCGCTCCTGACCTCGACCGTCTCTGTCAGGGAATCCACCTTGACGGTGTGGATCTCTTCATCGGGAAGATAGCCTTTGGGTGCTTTCGTCTCTTTGATGTAATAGGTCCTCCCGGCAATGACTTCGAGCTCGTTGGTGCTGCCGTCCTCCCTGACGGTAAGGGTTCCTGCGCCCTGACTGTTCTTCTCCGCGTCCTCCGCAGTATTGTAGAGCGTGTACTGGGCGCCGCTGATGGGAAGTGTGTCGGAAGCCTTGCCGTCTCTCTCGGCGGAGGACACCTTTTTCACAGCGACCTTTGCCCTGCGGGCAGGCTCTTTAGACTCGACAAGGGTCACTTCCCCGCCCGTGACAGTGACATTGTGGGTCTCGGTATCCAGGGCAAATCCGGGCGAGGGACTTGTCTCTTTGAGCGTGTAGGAACCGGAGGGAACCGTCAGCACATTGGAGGTGCCGTCCTTTTCCGTTGTCAGTGTCCCCGCGCTCTTTCCGTCCCCGTCATAGAGGGTATAGACAGCGCCCTCCAGACTGTAGAGGCTGCCCTCCCGGGTATCCGCCTCCGGGTCCAGGGAACTCTTTTTCACCTGCACACTGCCGATGTCAGGTTCATCGGTCAGTTCCGTCCAGGTGACGGCAGTCAGGCTCTGGGCGGTTTTCAGGGTGAGAATGCGGTCGTCCTTTTTATACCCCCGGGGTGCACTGATCTCGCGCACATAATAAGTCTTGCCCGCAAGGACCTCGAGCAGGTTGGATTTTCCGTCCTCCCCCGTCGTGAACGTGCCCAGAGAGGACTCCTCGTTGCGCGCGTCCTCCTTGTCCGCGTAGAGGGCGTATTTGGCGCCCGCAAGAGGCCTGGAAGAATCTGCCTCCTTTTTGACAATGCCGACTTTTGCATTGCGGGGTGTGTTGGGGATCTTGATCCTCATGCCTTTCCCCTCTGTCACCTTGTAAGGTCCGAAGGGCCCTTTGGGCGCCTGGTATCCCTTCGGTGTAGTCAGCTCCTTGAGATAGTAGGTGCCGGGCGCGCAGTAAAAGACCGCCTGGTTCCACAGGCCGCTCTGTCCGCTCATACCCACCGGGATCACGCTCAGCTCGGCGGTCATATTCCGGTCACCGTAGACCTTTGCCTTTTTGGTGCAGGCCTTGTCTGTATAGACACCGAAATTGACCTTTCCTCCGCTTTCGGTCTCAAAGAGGTTATAGCAGCTGTAGCCGTACTGCATATCCGGATCCGAGGAAGTCTTCATCAGGACGATACCGGCGGGTTCCTCTCTCTGGATAAAACCGAACACATAGGCCTGCATCCAATAGCCGTTGCTCTGGGTGCGTCCGCTGACATAGACATGCACCCTGTCCAGATCCGGGAGGGCTTTTGCGGCCGCGCCGCTCCGATAGGCGGAAACCAGGGAGAGGAGGTTGCTGCCCACATTGGGGCGGTCATAGGTGATCCCCGCGAGCTCCGCATAGCGCATTGACATGGCCTCATGGCAGGCCGCAATGGCAACAGAGCGGGAATGTCCTCCAAATCCCCTGTCTCTGGCAAGTTTCTCCCCGTAATCATCCAGCATTGTATAGTAATACAGCTTGATCATCACGGCATCGGTGACATCGGCGACATCCGGAAGGACAGACCATCTGGGAAGTCCGCGGTCATCCGGGACTACACACACGCCCTCATATTCATTTCCCTCTTCATCGCGGGCATTGATCACCGTCGTGTGTCCGGGATGTCCGTCTCCGTCTCTTCCGATCCCCAGGCTCTCGTAGTCGATCTCTGCCTGCTTGCTGATGATCGTGACCTTTGAAGGGATATAGATCCCCTCCATACCGGAGCCGCTCGACAGGCTTCTCAGCGCGCGGTTAAACTGGGACACTGTCATCCAGGGTTCCTCTTCCGCTGTCTGCTGTGCCTGCTCTGCAGCAGGTTCCCTGGTCTGTCCGTCACTTTCCGCAGGAGTCTCTGCATCCTTGCCTTCAGCCTGCGAGGAGCTGTCAGGAGTCTTCTGCGCACTGCCGCCGCTCTTGTCAGGGACAGCTGCCTCCGCAGGGGATTCCTGTGTGCTGTCCGAAGACGCTGCGGAATTTTCCCTGCCGGATTCTTCCTCTTCCCCGCTCGCTGTTCCGGATTCACTCTTCTCTCCTTCACTGCCGGGGGAGACAGTCATGTCTGCAGTTGCTGCCGTCCGGGAGCTGTCCTGCGTACCGCCGCCTGCGGCACTGCCCCCGGCGCCGCCTTCAGGGCCGGCTTCAGGACCGGCTTCTCCTGACCGGTCTGTATCCTCGTCCCCGCCTTCGCTGCCTCTGTCTTCTGTATCAGAGTTTTCCTCTCCGTCGGATGCCTGCTCCGCAGCCGGACCGGATTGTGTGTCCTCAGCCGATGCAGCTGATCCCTTGGCCGCTTTTTCGGCCGTATTGCCCTGTGCGGGGCTTTCTGCTGTGCCTGCCTCGGCCGCATAGACCGTTCCCGCGGGCGTCCCCCATGTGACGGGCAGGGAAGAAAGCAGAACGAGCAGGATCATGCATCCCGCCAGAACAGTAAATTTCTTTCTCCTTCCACCCGGTCTGTGCAGGGGCAGAGAGCTCGGCCTGCCCTTTTTTTCCATCTTCTTTTTCAAAATATCCTCCTTCTCACTCTTTCAGAACATGCCGGAGCACGCCCGCGGGCGTGCCTGTTCTGCGGCAATACAGCCCTGTTCAGAGCGAAGTGAAACAGTCCCGCCCTTCTGTGTTTTCACAAAATGGCGAAATGTATTTTGAATGTCTCTGCGGCAGAATCTGCCTTGTAAAAAAAGATGGTGTTTGTCCGATGCGGACGGAAGTTCAGAATGGTCTAAAGGTGCGGCAGTCTTTGTCCTGCCGTGTAAGATACAATAGCACCGCGGGTCTGCCAGTGTCAATGCTATTTCCGTTCATTTTGTCATTTAATTGCTAAATTTCCGTATTATCGTATTTTTTTGCAGAATTGTAACAACTCGGTAACATTTTTATTAAAGATGTAGTATAATGAACACAGTTTTTTCACAAATTCAGAAAATACCATTCTGAAGCTTTAGAACGGGGGTACTCATGTCACATCAATTTCGAAGGCTGCTGTCCACCGCGGTACTCAGTGTACTGCTAGTCTGCTCTGCCCTTTCGCTCCCGGCTCAGCCGGTAATGGCAGAGACCGGAAACAGGCAGATTTCCTCCGGTGCGGGCCTTGTTTCCGGCCTGCAGGATCCTGCAGTCTCTGTGCGCGATGCACAGGACGGGGCCGGCATGAATACCGATGTCCTGCGGCAGGACCGCCTGGTCAAGTCCGGCAAAAGGTACCGCTGCAGACTCTCTGACGGCACTTATCTCAAGAGCGGCTGGAGGACATTCGGCAACAAGACCTATTATTTTAATAAAAAGTCCTATGCCATGACCGGTCTGCAGAAGATCGGGAAATCCCGTTATATCTTCAATTCAAAGGGAGTTCTTCAGAAGGGCTGGATCAAGTATAAAAATCACTGGTATTACGGGAGCGTAAAGAAAAAAGGAAAGCTGCTGACGGGCTGGCAGACCATCGGCGGCAAGCGCTATTATATCAGTGTCAAGAAATTCTACCGCCTGACCGGATTCCAGTATATCGGCAAAAAGACCTACTACTTCAATTCCAAAGGCGTTCAGCAGAGACAAAACCAGGTCATCAACGGCAAAAAGCTCATCTTCAACTCCAACGGTACTGTCTACTCCTATGGGGGCAAGGTCTTTAGAAACGGCGGCAATTCCGGAGCTTCCTACGGCAAACGCTACGGCTCCGGCAAGGGACAGCAGGTCGTCGATTACGCCGTGCAGTTTGTCGGAAACCCCTACAAATGGGGAGGCAGCAGCCTGACCAATGGCTGTGACTGCTCCGGCTTTGTCATGGCAGTGTACGCGCATTTCGGCATCACCCTTCCTCACTATGACGCCTGGATCCGCAAATGCGGCACAGAGGTTCACGGACTGGCCAATGCCCGGCCCGGAGACGTCATCTGCTATGACGGACATGTCGCCATCTATATGGGCGGCAACCGCATCGTTCATGCGGCAGATTACAAGTACGGCATCTGCATCTGGAACAATGCAGCCTACCGCAAGATCCTGTCGATCAGAAGGTTCTTCTAATCTTCTGACAGAATATGTGATACAGAATTTTCGATACGGCTTCAACAGCTGCTATCAATACAGATCCTATACAGAACGAAACAGAAAAAACCGTATCCGGAAAGGGCCCGCGGACTGCCGCGGCTGCTGCCGGATACGGTTTTTCATTTTCATTTTTTTCGTCTGTTTTTTAACTCTGTCTGTTCTTTATCTCTGTCTGCATTTCAGCTCTGCACGTTTTCCCGCCCTGCCAGTTTTCCAGCTCTGCCTGTTTTTTATCTCTTGATCTTCACGCCTTTGGGCAGGCTCGGCTGTTTTTTTATCTCTTGATTTTCACGCCCTTGGGCAGGCTCTGCAGAGGAGTGAAATCCGTGATATTATTCGCGTCGATCTCCAGGATCTTCAGCTTGTTCATCTTGCTGACCGGGGAAATATCCCTGATATTGTTGCCGGTCAGGTAGAGTTCGGTCAGATTTGTCATTCCCTTCAGCGGCGAGATGTCCTCGATATAGTTTTCACTCAGATAGAGCCAGCTCAGATTGGTGAGACCCGAAAGCGGCGAGATATCCGCGAGGGTGACGCCTCTCCACTTGAGGCCGCGCAGCATCAGTCCTTCCAGCTGTGTCATGGTCTTGAGCGGTCCTATATCCGAAATCGGATTCAGGCTCAGATAGAGCCATTTGAGTTTGTTCAGCTTCTGCAGGGGCTTGATCTTTGTGATCTGGTTGTCATTGAGCCACAGGGAATTGAGATTTGTCAGCCCCATCAGGGCAGAGATATCCTTGATCTGGTTGTTGTGCAGATCGAGCACTTCCAGCCCTGTCAGGTCCTTGAGGGGAGAGAGATTGGAAATGTTGTTTTCGCCCAGATACAGCTTGGTGATCTGTTTGAGTCCCTTGAAGGAGGACAGGCTGCTCAGCTGACAGCCGGTCAGGTCCAGGATCCTGAGATCGGGAAAAGCGGCAAGGCCGGAATAGTCCTTCACACCTGCGGCAGAAGCCGGAGAGATCGTCAGAGAGACAAACTTGTGGGTATCCTTTACACGGATTTTGCCGCTCGAAATCCCCAGTTCACTGCGGACAATCCTGTCAAGCGCCGCATCGGAGATGGCAATCTCCCTGTTCTCCTCCTGCTCCTTCTTCTTTTTGGCGGCAGCCCCCGCATCTTCCTGCCCGCTTGCAGAAGCCCCGGCCGAGGAAGCAGTATCCGCTTTCTGCGCGGAGGCCTTGTCCTCTGCAGCCTTTTTCTGTTCGGCTTCCGCCTTTTTGGCAGCCGCCTCTCTCTCTGCAGCTTCCTTTTCCGCGGCCTCTCTCTTGGCCTGCTCCCTGGCTTCCCAGGCCGCCTTGCTCTCCTGTTCCGACAGGACCAGTTCTATGGCTTCCGCCCTCTGCTCTTCACTGCGTCTGGCTTCTTCCTGCGCGGCAAGTTCCTCCGCGGACTCCGATGAGGCAGTCCTGCCCGGCAGGCTGCAGGCGCCTAGTGCAAGTGCAGACGCAAGTAAAACCGCCGTTATCTTTGCCCGGGCCATGACCCGGCGTCCTCTCATGTCATTCTTCTCTTTCATTGCCGGTTTCCGTCCCCTGTACATATGAAAACCTCCCGTCCAGATACGCAAAGCGCACTCTGATCCATTCCTTCATCTCCGAGACCGCCGCATCGGGCTCTGCGGTCTGCGGCCAGCGGTTCATTTCCCGGCCCAGAGCACCGCTTCCGGCAAGTTCTCCGAAAGCGTCGTCCACGATCCCGCAAACGGAATCTGCGCTGATCCCGCTGTCCCGCCATTTCGCCCATTTGTCGGCAAGCATGCCCTGCACACCCGGATCGATCAATGCGTATGTCTCAAAATCGTAGGTAGTATCTGCGTTACTCCTGTACTGTTGGGCTCCCTCCATGGAGAAAGCCGTGTATCTCTGCGCCTGGTCGGCGTCATAGATATCTCCGAAAACATAGTTGAGATCCCAGATATCCCGGTAGAGGATCCACCGGTTTTCCCCCGCGTCCGCGCCGCTTTGTCCCTGTCCGGCAGGCACTCTCTTTGCGATCAGCAGGGTGTTTTTCCAGGTATTGTCCGTGGCATGGGTGAGCGCGCAGAAGAGGCTCAGTGTCACCACGCTGTCTATGTCCACTTCCACACCTGCCCGATCCAGCGCCTGCCGGTCTCTGGAGCGGAACACAAAATCCTGAAAGAGATGCATGGGTTCCCAGGTCGCATCCGCATTCCACTCTTTGGGATAGCGGATCTCCACACATGCCTTGCCGAAATCGGTCAGGATCTCGATCTTGCCGGCACTGGATGCATAGAGATCAAGATAGGGATAGTCCTGATTCCACAGATTGATCTTGTAGAGCAGGTCGCTGTCTGTAAAAGAAATCTGGTTGGGAAACCGGTTCTCTTTGAGCTGTTTGGCATCGACCGGTTCCGTCAGAGCATAGATCCCGTGATAGGAATTGTCCATCAGAACTTCCACGTATTTCACCCGGGAAGAAGGGCATGCGTTCTGCGCGAGGGCGGTGACCTGTTCCCACACCTGATAGGCGGTCACTTCGCGGACTTTGGACATGTCTGTGTAGAGGGGATTGAGGATCCAGTCATCATCCTTCCGCAATCCCAGCCAGCTCATCTTGTTCTTTTTGCCGTTTTTCTTCTTGAGGGAAACTTTGTAGGGTTTCTTGTCAAAGTCAGCGGCATAGTTGCCGCGTACGTGGAAGGTGCAGTCAGAGCTCCGCAGCAGGCCTTTCGTGTCGATCATGACCGCATACCCAGTGTGATCCTCCTTGCCCGTGACCGGAACAAGGTCCGTCTTTGTGATGCTTAGGACGGGGAGACCGGTCAGCACCACCCGGAAGCGGGTAATCCCCTGCCCGGAGGAAAGGATCGCCTCAAAAGAATATCCCTCTCTCACCGCTTCCCCGATCTGCTCCATCCGGTCTTCCTTCAGGTATAAAATTTTTTCGTCTTTCGATGCGGGAGCCAGTTTCCCTACGATCGTATCCCAGTCGGCATACTCTCCGTCCTCAGCGGAACAGGGAACATATACCGTGGACTCCAGTTCATCGACGGCGGCGGGTTTACCGTGCCAGGTCACAAGGGAGGCCAGAAAAGGCCTGGCGCCATAGGCTTCCACTCCCTTTTCCAGTTCGCTGTCGAAGGTCTCCTTCGGGACGACTTCGAAGTTCCTCTTTTTCTTAAGGGAAACATTTGCCTTATCGGGCTTGTCCCCCTCTCCGGCCGCCTGCGTCTGTGCGGCGGCCGCCTGCTCTGCGGCACCCTGGTCTGCGGCACCCTGATCCCGGGGAGCATCCTTCTGCTTTCCGGAAGCTTTCTCCTGCCCGGCGGGCTCTGTCCGGGCGGCGGGCTCCTTCTCTTCAGCAGCTTCCCTGTCTTCCCGGGAAGCCGGAGCTGTTTGTGCCTGTTCAGGATCGTCCGCCTCTCTGCCCTCTGCCGTCTCCGTCATGATCAGTTTTGCGGTATTGCCGATTATCTTCATGGAACTGCCGCAGCCCTGCAGAAACAGTGCGGCAGCGAGAAGACAGACAAGAGCTGCCGACAGGCGTTTTGTAAGTCTGTCAGATTGATTCATTAAAATACCTCGCATCCGGGGAGATTTCCCTGCAGGTTCTCTACCTGCTCCTGAGAAAGGCCGTTTCCCCACACAGAGAGATATTGAAGCTTTTTGAGATTATGCAGTACGGACACATCCGCCACCTGGTTGCCGGAGAGCAGGAGGAACTGTATGCCGGTCAGATTGGAGAGCGCAGAGGCATCCGAAATCTGATTGCCGGACAGATACAGATACTGCATGCCGGCCATATTCTGAAGGACGGCGATGTTGGTGATCTGATTGTCGCGCAGATCCAGACAGGTCAGGTCCTTCAGCTGTGCAAGCGCGGAGATATCCGTGATCTGGTTTCCGCTCAGAGAGAGCTCCTGCAGACCTGTCACCGCACCGAGGGCTGTGATATCGGAGAGACCGCAGCTGTCAAAGGTAAAAGAAGTGATCCCCTTTATATTTGTGTAATCGGAGAGGTTGGATACGGAGGCATCCGATATGGCAAGTGTGCACAGATGATCCATTTCCGACAGAAGGCCGGGATCCACAGCCATGCCCCTGACGCTCAGGGACTGCAGTCCGGTCAGCTGCCGCAGAGGCTCAAGATCCACGTTTTCATCCAGGGACAGGGACAGCACGCGTAGATTTTTCAGACTCTGCAGCGGAGTCAGATTCCGGACAGTATTTCCGTCCAGCTTGAGCTCGCGCAGGTTCTTCAGTCCCTCCAGAGCATCGATCTGTGTGATCCTGTTCCCGCTCAGATCCAGCTTTTGCAGATTTTTCATGGCTGCCAGCGCGGATATGTCCGTGATCTGAGCACTTCCCACGTCATTGGACAGGTCAAGTTCCGTCAGATCGGCAGCATCAGCCGGCATGAATGACTCTTCTGAGTGGCCGGTATACTCCTGTACCTTGGCCTTGAGTACGGAATCACCCCAGGGAATGTTGCGGCCGGCATTGATGTTCCGCCAGACCAGTATTCCGGCACAGACAGCAATGGCTGCCGCTGCCAGAACAAAACCCAGGATCCTGCGGTTCTTCCTCTTCTTTTTTTCCTCCTCAAGGCGCAGGCGCTCCTCTTCCAGGCGCTTTTCCTCTTCCAGGCGCTCACGCCGCAGCATTTCTTCGCGCTCCAGGTTTTCGCGGCGGCGGCGGTCCCAGAGCTCCTCTTCTCTGCGGTGCTCCTCCCACAGGCGCTCCTGTCTGGCAATGTCCTCACGTCGGCGCGCTTCCCGTTCGCGTTCCTCCCGCTCCTGTTCAGCTCTGCGGCGTTCCTCGGCTTCCTTTTCCCCGCGGATGCGGTCTTCCTCCAGACTTCCCTGGCGGCGCGCGCCCGGTGCCCTGTAACCGGGATCCAGAGATCCCTGTTTCTTTCCGTCCAGATCGGAGTCGACAGGGCTTTTGAATCCCATATCCCGCTTGACTATCCTGTCATAATCGGAATCCAGGTGCCCCTGTGCGTTGGAAGGGGCTTTTGCCGCGTCGGGCTTGTCAGACGGCTCGAATATGGTATCCACGCCCAACTGTCCGTCCCCTGTCAGCTCCGCTCCGCACACCCCGCAGAATCTGGCATTATCTTTGACTGCGTTTCCGCATTTTACGCAAATTTTCATTGTCTGTCCGCTCCTGTCCGGCGTCCGTTTCTTCTATCTCTGATTCATAAAACAGATGATCTCAAACTGTTTTACAGTTAAACACATTGTATCAAACACACATTTTTTCTTCAACAAGAGTACTTCTGTTCCGGGACATTTACGGGTGTTTGCGAGGTTTTTACAGGTGTTTTGGCAGGCTTTTACAGGTGTTTTGCGAGGCTTTGCAGGGAAACTCACAGCTTTTTCCGCAGTAAGACCCTTTCTGCGGATTCCGCCGGGAACAGGTATTTTGCAGTCCGACCTGAAAAAAACCGGGCAGGTGCACTCGCTCCTGTCCGGTTTCTGTAAAAATCGATATTATTTAAATCAATACTATTCAGAGCCGCCCTCAGCAGTGGCGGACATCATCCGCTTCTGCGCCCGTGCATCCGGCCTCGCGTCCCCTGCTCAGCTCTTGGAGGGCAGACATGCGGAGATGGCTCCGGCGAAGTTAGAGATGGGCATGGTCTGGATCACGATCCGTCCGGGGCCGGTAACCAGAGTGTTGAAGAGGCTCTCACCGCCGAGCAGCACATTCTTGACGCCCTTGACCTGCTGGATATCCAGCTGGACAGTCGCATCCATCATAGCCAGGTAGCCGGTGTCGATGAGCATCTGCTGACCGGGAGCCAGGTTGTACTCAATGACGGAACCGTCAATCTCAACAAAGGCAATGCCGCTGCCGGAAATCTTCTGCATGATGAATCCTTCACCGCCGAAGAAGCCCGCACCGATTTTTTTCTGGAAGTGGACGCTGAGCTCGACACCTGTGGTCGATGCCAGGAAAGCCCTCTTCTGCACCACGATGGGTGTGGAAGGTGAGATCTCATAAGCCCTGATGGAACCGGGGAAGCTGGACGCAAACGCGATCATGCCGGGGCCGCCCTGGGCTGTGTAATGGTTCTGGAACAGGTTCTCACCGGAGAACATGCGGCCGAAAACCTTGCCGACACCGCCGCCCAATGTCTCCATATGCATATTGGGGCTCATCCAGCTCATGGCGCCGGACTCACAGATCATTGTCTCACCGTTTTCAACTTCACAAATAACTGCGGGCATGGGCTCGCCTACGATCTTGTATTTCATTTTTATCTCCTTTTCCCCGCGCCCGTTTGGCGCGGTCCCTTTCTATACCATCAATACCTGCTGTCTTGTCTTCTGTAATCGTGCTGCGGTCTTCATTGACTTCGCTCTGTTTTACGATGCCAATCTTATCAGAAAGTATATCACAGTAGTGTCACACTATGTTTTACTATTTTTCGTTCACTTCACTGCGGGAATTTCACTGGTACGATCGAGGAAACGTGGAAATCATCAAGGTCAGAAGCTGTGACCGCCTCCGCCGCCTCCTCCGCCGCCTCCTCCGCCGCTGCCGCCCATGCCGCCTCCGCCGGAGCCTCTGCGAACCCGTTTGTAAACCTCAGACGAAGAAATCATTATGATCCCCCGGCCTGCCGCCCTGCCGAGTACAGTCTTCCCGGACTGATCCCCGGCATTTTTCTGTTCTCTTGTTTTCCGCACAAAATGGAAATTAATAATCAGCCCCATCAAAAGAGACAGTAAAATGCCGCTGATAATCTTCATTGGTTCCGGTATAGTTTTTCCTTCAAGAACATCCACAATCTGCTTGAACGCAGCCGAAGCGCATGAATAGTAGTTTTTTGCGGAGGCATAACTATATACGTTGTCCGTAATACTGCGCGCCTTGGAATTTGTTACTTTCCTCCAGACATCGCCTTTGGAATATATATAGATTTCCCGTCTTCCCATATCAATCAGGAACAGTACACCGTTATCGCCAATCAATTCCCTGGCGTGGCTCTCGGCATAAGATCGTGTAGAAGATCTGTAGTTATGAACAGAGGCGAATGCTGCATTCCCGTACTTAGTGACCGGTTTCATGTCCTCGACAAGCTTCGCCTCCTCTTCAGCGCTCAGCAGATTCTCAGAATCCATGACTCGAACCACATAGCCGGTTTCACTGTTTTTATAAACATACGACTTGGCAAGAGCCGTGAACGGCAGCAAAACAGACAGTATGACAGCTAAAATACAGACACCTATGGTTCTGCTCCTTCTCATCATCTATTCCCCCTCATATGGTAATCCGGAATGGGCCTGCTGCAGGAGAGGTTGAACCTTTGAAAGATTGCAAGATATCCGACTAGTATGCCCGCAAACACAGTAAGCGATCCAATATAGTAAAATACATCTTTCACCGGTCGTTCCAGCAGTATAACGGAAGCAGCCGCCACCGTACCGGAAAGAAACAGCGTGTCCAGAAAGATTGTGCGAAGCAGCTTCTTACGGGCTGCCTTCCAGAAGATTTTGATTGGCATAACAACCGCCAGAATAATTGCCAGGACCGGTGTAACTCTTTGAACCAATATCATGAACAGGTCATCGGACGTATATGATTTAGATAGAGAATCAAAAATACAAAAAGTAATAAACGATATAATACACGGTAATACTATAATCAATATAAAAATACTAAGACAGCCTGGACTGTCCTCCTGTTTATCAGCTGCATTGAGCGTTTTGGAGCTTTTTTCTATTTCTTTTTTTCTTTTCCTTTCAGCATGCTCTGCTTTTTTCTTCTCACGCGCTTTTTTCTTTTTTTGATCTGACTTCCATTGCTTCCATCCTGACTCCGTTGATAACAGAAGCCCTTTGTCCATCATATGGCTTTCCCTGTTGATATAAACCATTGCGATAGAATTGTTTTGCAACATGGCCCATATTCCTACAAGTAAAAAGATCCACAGAGTTATTTTTGGGGGTATTGAAGGAATATAACAGAACAACACTGCAAAAGGAATTGCCAGCAAAAAGGAGAAGATCAGGAACTTGGAAAGGCTGACAGGAAAATCCGCAGCCGTATTTAAAGTCTGACCGTTAACAACCGCATAAGAGACCCTGTCTTTATCTCTCCACGTCAAAAACCAGACTGGAAAAAGCGCCATCTTCGCATTTTCCACTTTCGCATTAAATGTTGATATCGGATCAAACACTTCTTCAAAAATGATGTTCTTATATTTCTCCTTTGCTGCAGCCAGGGTCATGTCACAGGAAACAAGGGCTGCATCTTCCAAATATGTCACCTCTTTTACGTCCGGGCTGTCCGCATAAAATCCGCTCAGATAGCCCACACGAAATTCCTTGATCTCTTTACTGTCATAGTCGCTAATCACATCTGACAGATCATCACTGTACCCCGACGCGGCATCATATGAAATCCATTTGTAATTACGATTAATTTTAAAATTCAGATTGCAGTATTCATTGTAGATCCCGGCACTTCGGATGCCTTGTAAAGTCGGCTCTGCGTGCTGATTCACATCATAGACCCAGTAGGGCATATAGATGCCCGTAAACTTTTCAAGCTTCTCCGGATTTTTGTAGGCATTGGGCACACACCACGCCCTGTTAGCACGATGCTTAAAAACCTTTTTGCATTCCTCCTTAGTCCTGCTGAAAGGGATAATATAGGCCGGTTTCTTCTCATTGACAAGCTGTCCTTCCAGCACGACGGAAGCGCCACAGTAAGAGCAAAAATCAGCAGCCGCATTGTCGGTCGACCTTATCACGCCGCCGCACTGCGGACAACTGAACAGCGTTACTTCGTAATCATCCCTCATAGCTTCTTTCTGCAGCTGCAGGTGGCTGTCAACTGTGCAACTGTATCCGCAGTAATCGCATTTCATTTTCTGTGATGATATGTCGTAGCGCATACCTGCGCCGCAGCCAGAACATCGGTACATAACTTCAGGCTCCTCCAATAAACATTGTTTTATCTTTGATCTTTAGTCGTTGTATGTTGGTTCATCAGGGGAAGTCCCACCGTCCGCTTCCTCCATGTCCGGTATTGCATCCGTGATGTCCGGTCCGGACCGTCACAGACAGACAGGCACCCGGTCTTTGGCAGCTGCCATATCCTCGAACATTTTTAAAGCTTTCGAGCCAAGATGCTTTCTCCGATAGCCTTCCTGAATACCAAACCATCCAAGCCAGGCGCTGTCCGGATCTTCTGCGTAATGGTAGAGTCCAATAATTCCCACACAGGCTCCGTCATGGTGGATCAAATAATATTCATAGTTCGATGAGTGGTCCAGGGACTCTTCGTAGTTCGCTCTTGCGCTTTCCCCCGGGAAAAGCTGCTCCTGTATCAAAACAGCATAGTTGATATTGTCTTCAGTGATTCTTTCCAGATTCATGATTCCTCTTCTCCGACGCCCCCGAAGCAAAATGTGCATGGTCTGCTCAAAATCTGCCCAAAAGGGTTGAGGTGTTTTATTAATAGTATAATAATCTCGCCTCATCCTGAACAGTAAAATCTGAACAGTAAAATCATTTCCCCGGCCCGCCGGAATATCAATGTAATCGTTCCCACGTTTCCCAATATGGTAAACTCTTAGATGCAACCTAAAAACCTGGTCTCTGGATATATTCCTTCGAACAATAAAAAGGGGTTCCCGTTACCCTGCGCAGAAACTGCCCGGGTGATGGGAACCTCTTGATTTACAGGCTTTCATCCCCTTCTTATCTTTATGATTCATTAATATATAGTAGTTTCATATTCTCAACCTGGCAAAAATAGTATCTTCGTTTTCTCGTTTCCTCCAATAGCATACTTATAGCCACAACCCTCCGAAATCCATCTCTGGATATGTTCCCTCAAACAACAAAAAAGAGGCTCCCCTGACCCCGAGCAAAAACTTCTCCCGGTAAAGGAGCCCCCAGTATTTCAGGCTTTTTCAGCCCTTCTTATTTAGTATGTGTCAGTAGTACGACAGTCTCGATACCTGGATTGTTAGTCATAATCCAGTCTTCAAAAACCCCTGTATTTATAAGGGTTTTATAATGTTTTGATTCTCCAGAATCAACTGAATGATTGTTAGTCTATGTCTCTCGCCAGCTGATTACTCATTCATGAACTTCCGACAAGACAAAACCAATACATTGTTTTTACTCCTTTAGTCAGGAGAATTCATTCGCAAAGTGAATTTCGCAACAACCTAAACTATTTTTCAAATAAACCACTGGTGCCGCCAATGACGAGACGATTTGTTATTTGTATAACATCCTCCAACGGCATTTTCTTTCCGTCCTCAACCCAATGCCTGTATGCACTTAGGACAGTATTGTTGATACTCTCTATCAGCAGCTTTTTTTCGTAATCAGATAGGTTTTGGAATTTCTTTGACTTACTCCACCCAAAATCATTTACATCAGTCACCATCTTATTCCGTATGGAACTCCAATCTGTGCAGCAGGTTATCTTTTCATATGCCTGCCCCTGTTCTGCGGAATAAACAAAAAACTCGCGATTCACCTTCTCCAGATCTTCCGGCAGGTTATAATCTTTAATCCGTTTGATATAGTCTGCAGATATTTCCACCTGTATCTCGGCAAGCAGATAATCCATCGTCTCATAATAATGATAGAAGGTTTTCTTGTTAATTCTCGCCCTGTCGCACAGTTCCTTCACAGTGAACTTCTCATAATCCTTTTCACAGATCAGTTCCTCGAAAGCGGTCTTGATACCATTGATCGTTTTAACAACTCTTAAGTCTTCGTTACCCTTCAGAATCACGGTACAACCTCTTTTTACAATTCAACAAAACAGAATTAAGCAACTGTAGTTTCATAATGCCAAAAGCAGCCTCTTCTTTCAAGTGAAAACAGTTTTTTTAACTTTTATGCAACGCTTTTCTATAAAGAGTTTCCTAAGAAACTCTTTATAGAAAAGCGCCCATTGTAAGGCAATTACTGACTTTCTTATTATAGGTATAGAAACCGATAATACTTTTAATAGAGAAAGGAATTCGACCATGAAACAGTTTGATCGTGCAACAATTGCAAAGGAAGAAGAGGCTCAGTACAAACTGCTGATGTCCAAACCCCGTCAGTATTGGATTGACCTTTATCTTGAGAAGGTTCGTCCGAATTATGAATCCCTCATGGCATGGAAACACCGTGAGACCGTCGAAGACGTTAGCATGACCGTAGATGCTGAGCGCATTTACGTCAAAGCACGTGACGGCTATGAACTTCCTGAACTCATCTACCGTCCGAAAAACACAGAAGGCCAGAAGCTTCCTACATACTTTCAGATCCACGGTGGCGGCTGGGTCATGGGCGTGCCAGAACTGAACGATCCTGAATGCCGCAGATATCGTGACGAGGCTGGCGTACAAGTCATCAATCTGGGGCACAGACTTGCTCCGGAATGGGAATTTCCGTATGCACCTGAAGATTGCTATGACGGCATTAAGTATTTCGTTGAACACGCAGATGAGTATGGAATCGACGTGGAGCGGCTCGGCGTAGGCGGTGAGTCTGCAGGTGCTGAACTTGCTATCGACATGGTAATGCTTGCCAATGATCGCAAAGATTTTAAATTCAAAATGCAGCTGCTGAGCTATCCCAACGTCAACTTGGGCTACGTGGCTGAAGACGTCATGGTAGGCTTTGCACCAGATCCCGGCTTCTTCCAAGACTTTTATGTGACCTCCCCGGTCTGCTATTGTGATCCCTGCCAGCTGCGCAATCCTCTCATCAGCCCCTATTTTGCCCATGACGTGACATTGGCGGCAATGCCTACTACAGTCTTAATGACCTGCGAGTATGATCAGCTGCGTCCGCAGGCTGAAGATTGGGCGCTTCGTCTGATGAAGAATGGTGTTCCTGTGATAGAAAAGTGTTTCCCGGGAACTATGCATGGTTTTTCGCTGGATGTTGAGGGGTCCGCCCCAGCTCAGGTAAAGGCCGGCATTGACTTCCTCGTGGAGGGACTGAAAAACTACCTGGTCAAGTAAGTTAGAAAAAAAAGGGAGGAAACTGATGAAAACAAAGTTTTACGGTTACTCTGTGGCCGTCGGTGCAATCCTGTATCTGTTCTGTGCCTGGGGCATGATCAATGTGACCAACGTAGCCTATGCTGTGTTCCCGGAATACTTTCATGCCAATCTTGCACAAATAACGCTTGGTGTCACAATCTATTGCGTCGCCTGTTTCATCTTTAGTTTCTTCGCAGGAGAATACCAGGCGAAAATCGGCGTGAAAAAGTCGATGATGATAGGCGCTGTATCCATGGCCATATTCTGTTTCATCATTGCAAGCTTCCGCAGTATTTATGCTTTCTATGCTGCACAATTGGTTGTAGCCTGGGCTGGTTCCACTGCCATGCATGCATGTTGTACACTGGCTATTTCTAATTGGTTTGTAGAAAAAAGAGGTACACTCATTAGCATCTGCATGGCTGCAGCAACTTTTGGAATAGCAGCTTATCAGTTTGTGGCGGGCAAGGTGTTCGTAGCAGTCGGTGTATCGAAACTGTATCTGTATTTTGGAATCTTTGAATTTGCCGCTTTGATGCTCATTGCCTTGTTCCTGATTCGAGATGAACCTGCAAAATACGGCCAGAGGCCTCTGGGCTGGAATAATACCCAGGAGTCGGTACATACTGATGAGGTTGCAAATGCCGCAGTATCCAACGTCAGTATTTACAAGAACCCTGTGTTCTGGATCATGATGATCGGCTTCATCTTCTCTATGCTCTGTGCCGCTGCTGTCAGCGCTTATACTACCACTGTGTTGCCCTCTTTTGGGGGATATACATTAGACAGTGCCGCTGCTGTACTTAGTGTCATGAATTTGGCCGGAGGAGTCATCACAATGTTTGTGGGTACGTTCCTCAACACGCTGGGGCTCAAGGGGACAATGATCCTTACAGGTGCCGGCGCATTCATCGCCAACATCCTCATGTATGTCTGGATCGGTGCTCCCAGTACTATTTTATTGATCCTTGTAGGCATCACCTTTGCCATAGGCATGCCTTTTCAGTCCATGAGCAATATGATCTCCGGGCCTGTCTTCGGTGATCAGGCATACCTCGCCAATCCAAAACTTATGGCTTTTTCCAATGCAGGTTACTCGCTATTCTTCCCTGTTCTTGGTGCTATCGCTACTGGTGCCGGTTTTGGACCTGCATATTTAGCTAATGCCGTGATTTGCCTGCTTACAGTCATCCCTTTCCTTATTGGTCTTAGCATTGCCGAAAAGAAAAAGCGGGGCTAACCAATAAGCATCATTAAACCATCAGCACCCCACTGGGAATCGGTATTAACAACCGAACCCAATGGAGTGCTTTTTTTCCACATAATGAAGATGTAACCTTCCGTAACAATTTGTTCGGTTTCTTCGGAATTAACTGTATGATTGTTAGTCTATGGCTCAGGCCAGTTGATTTCCTCTCCATGAGGAACCCTCTGTTTACCCACCTTTTCCTCTGATAATGGCCAGCGTATTTCTTTTATGTGCTTTATTGTCATACGCTCGTTCTTACTCTTCCTTCTTGACCGTTTCACCATCTCTTCCTGGACTTTATCGAATTTTTCAACAGGGATAATAGCACTGCTTCAGACAGATCGTAATAATATTCGTTACCGCACTGTCTTCCCTTACAGGTAGTAGTTCTTTGTGAAACTCTCAAGTTCGTACAGAAGATCTCCCGAGAACTCCAGAACTTTCTCTCCGCCCTTCTTCATGACAAAATCGCCAACCGCAGCGTATCTGCTGTATTTAGTGTCAACGCCCTTTGCATCGAATACCGCCTTGAGAGGAGCCGGAGCGATCGCATAGTGATCGGTGTAGACGAACTCCTTGTCTGCTGTAAGTGTATATTCGACCTCTGTATCTCCCTTGGTGAAGATATACCTGGATACTGCCGGGTATGTCCTTCCGCACTTATCGTGGACCAGAGTCTCAGGTATCTCGACTCTGCATGTCTCAGTATCGGTATTGTCGAAGATCACATTGCCCTCCCTGTCTTCGATGAAGAAGATAGGAATGCGTCTGTAATCATTTGCCTCAGGTGCTACACAGTCGAAGAGTACCATCGTGAAGTCATCATGCTGCTGTCTTGCCCACACCCACTGATTCCAGAAGAAAAATGTCTGGATGCTCGGCCACTGGTGATCATGGTAGCCGGTACCCTTGACAGCGTATTCCCTGCCGTCAACTGTGAGTGTTCCGCTGACGTCTCCTCTTGGAACAGCGCAAAGCCATGTGAAGAACTGATCTGTATTCTCGTTAAGCACATAGCCCGTGCCCGGTCTCCATGCGCTTGATGTGCTCTTTAAGGTAACATCGATCTTAGTACCTTCATCACCACTTATTACAATGTGATATGTGTCGAGGTCTCCCTCAAACCTATTGCTTCCGAGTACTACTTCGCATTTGTCTTTGCTGACTGAAGTGTCCTCATCTTTGAACATCATGAAATGGTTCTTGACTGTACCGTCCGGCATCTGGATGTTGAAGTAGATGAACGGATTATATCCTTCTCCGCTTGCTCCTGTAAGGATCTGATACAGCGAGAAGTTCACTCCGATCTTGATGCCGTCCTCAGTGTCGCAGTCAAAATACCACCACTCAAGGCAGCCCTTGTTACCTTTATTTCTTTCTCCTTCTTCCCATACTTCAACGTATTCTTTATTGATATTCGCCTCAGCATAGTCCTCAGGTCTGTTCATTACTCTGATAGTTTCCATTGTTTTACCTCCGAAAATTATTTGGCATCAGTAAATTATTTGCTTACACTATCAATATATTTATTTCATGCAAAAAGAGAAGGCATGAACGCCCTCTCAGAATCAAATAATTTACGCTGGAAGGAAATTCGTCAAATATGTCAGGCACAGATCTCAGGATACAGAAAACATACGCGGCACTGACACGCGCTTTTACCAATCTTCTCAAGACCAAAAGTTTCGAGCAGGTCACAGTCAAAGAGCTATGCGATGCCGCAATAGTCAGGACTGCGACTTTCTATAATCATTTTTCGGATAAATACGTATTTGCGGACTTTATAATACGCGATATGCTGCAGCGCTATCACAGAGATAACGCTGACCTCAGCAGCCTTTCCGGTCAGGCGTACTACGAAAGGCTCATTTCAGATGCATTCTCACTGCTTGAGAACAATACTGATCTCCTGCGCTCTCTGGCTTCGGACTCCATGCTGTGGTCCATCTCTGAGGTGATTCGAAGCAGCATGCATGACGAGCTACATGAACATTTAATCAGCGACAAGGGCGCAGGACACGATCTTGCAGCAGAGCCGGAGCTGCTTACCGAATTGATTATTGGCGGCCTGGAGCAGGCTGTCAGGTGGTGGTTCATTGATGCGAATCCGTTACCGCCGGAAGTTCTTAAAAAGCAGCTGCTCGAAAGCGTACTCCGTCTGATTTCCTAGCCAAATAGTAGACTTATAGCCACAACCCTCCGAAATCAGGGCATTTGACATGTTCCCGCGGACAAAAAAGAAGGGTTTCCTTGGCCCTGAGCAAAAATTGCTCCCGGCCAAGGAAACCCAGTATTTCAGCCTTTTTCAGCCTTCTTATCCCGATTATGAGTCAGTAGTACTACAGTCTCGATACCGCTCGAGACAATGAAATTGATACACATATCCCTTACCCGTTCGCGGAAATGGGCCCGGGAACATATCTACGTTTCATCGGTTCGCGAGGAACATGTCAATCGACTTTTGGATTTTTCCGTCAGCATGAACATACGCAAGCGAATTAATGAAAATCATTTATAGCAGTCATCATTTCTGTCTGAAAAGCCCTGACAATTAACAGACGTTCAGTATTAATCAGAACTACATCCCCGCCCCTCATCCCGGGCGTAAAAAGGACACTTTTCTCTCAGACACTGCTGATTTCGTTCAGAGAATTCGCAAGGCTGGTCCTCATATTCGAGCACAAGGCTGTAATGTTCATTTATGTACCTGACTCCCTCCCGGAATGCAATCATGGCATCCCGCTTACAGCACCGGGGGCCATTGATCCTGCCAAGTTCTCCGATTGCCTGCGAAGTAAACTTCATATGCTCTCCCCAGGTCCCGTCGTCAGATAAAGGGCCTGTACCGTCTATGATCGCAAGAGCCGCTCCGACAGAAGCAATGGCACCGCAGATTCCCCAGAGACCGCACATTGCGCCGGGCATTCTAAGACCCTCACGGGCAATCCTGTCCAGACACTCTTCCAGTCTGATATTGCCGCCGGCATTGTAAAATGCGGTCAGCACGCAGGCACCGTCAAGGATATGATGCTCCGGTCCGTGGATGCTGATATATTCTTTCTGCGCCATGCTTTTAAAAATACGGACAGGATTACATCCTTTTTCCTGTTGGATCTCATCGATGATCCGTTTCGTTTTTTCCTGAATTGACATCTTTTTGTATTCCATACCTATCACCTGGCTTCAAAAAACAGCTATACAATTACATCAGGCTCCATATTTTTAGAAAAAAATGAAATAAACAGCAATACCTGCGGCCGTCCGCACTTTTGGCTCCGGAAACATATCCACCGCAAATTTATTGGACAAAATGATCGGTGCCTCCAGCAGCCTGGCGCAATAGCGGCATTTTGCAACACGTCCGGCCCGGACCTGTGTTGTATTCAGGCATCCCGGACACTCACATGCCTCAAATATAGCTTCGCCGCTCACAACGTCATCAAGTATGATCAACGGTTCTCCATCCATTTCCAAATGACATCCCAGCAGGATTCCATGACTGCACAGCCAATTAATATCCTTTTTGATGACAGACACATCAAAGTCTGTCTGCTCTGCAAGGACGCGCAGGGGGATTTTTCCTGTAATGCTTTCCTCCAGCACCTGCCCATATCGTTTTGCGCGCCGTAGATGTTTTCTGCTCAAAAAAACCGAAAGGTGTCGTAGTATTACTAACAGGATCAACAAGAGTACAACGAACCATCAATTTCTATAGTCTCTAACTCTTTTTGCATTTCTAAAAGCTTTGACGTTGTACTCGAAATATAATAATTGAATTCCACAGGATAATTAAAAATTGATTTATACTCATAGTAATTAGGTACTTCATTATCTTTTTGATTTTGCAAGTATTCCCAAGCTAATGTGTATTCCATATAGGCTTTATAACAATCAGGCCATTCATCGCCCTCCATGAGGTGTTGATTGTTTCTTAAGATACTCAATATTTTTTGCTGATACGGAAGCACGTATGTAATTACATAATGAACCCAGATCCTTTGCTCCTTTTCTTCCAGATCAGACAATTTGTCCTTTCCCTCATTAAATATTATATCTCTTCCAAATTGTAAAGACACAAAATGTCTGATCACATTCTGTTCACCTAGTAACTGTGAAATTGGGCCATAAAGCAGTCTTATTTGATCGTCTACATGTGCTTTTTTCCATCTCTTGATCTCAAGTTGTTCTTCAAACTTTCTTTGCCGTGTCTGTTCTTTTATATTTTGTTTATACGGAATAATCCATCCAAGGATAATAAATAACAGTCCAACAGCGCCGATAATCACCTGAAAGACATCCATTAGTGTAAATGAGTATAATTCCTGCAAAACCTATCTCCTTTCATAAGCGTGCTAAGTATCTTATTAATTATTTATAATAGGTTTTTTGCTATCAATTCTGTCTTAACATAAAACTCATAGGCTTTCTC
Organism: Lachnospiraceae bacterium UBA4380; assembly: GCA_002390025.1. Taxonomy (GTDB): domain Bacteria; phylum Bacillota; class Clostridia; order Lachnospirales; family Lachnospiraceae; genus CAG-791. The sequence goes on along the minus strand of DGRU01000142.1, from coordinate 7,068 downwards.
CTTATTATTAGAATATACCATAATCAACGCTCTAATAATACTTCACATACTTATGATGAAAGCATTTCCTTTTTTTTATAAATTCACCGAAGTTCTAACTATGTCTCGTGATTCAGTTTTACGAACGTTTGGACAGGCATCACCACAACAGTCACAAGGGCTTCTTATAGATGCATTCCATCCGTGTCGTGAACATAGGATTTAGTTGATACCCTACTTGGTATTGAGCTCTGCATCAGCTGATGAATGTTCATCCGTTTTCCCTTATGTGAGGGTTTTTTAACCTTCGTTTTGACAGCCAAGTTACCTTTTTTATTCTTCTTATTTTTCTTCTTTCCTTTCTGACCTTCTGAAGGCAGTCTTGCAGGATTAGGCAACTCTTCGAAAAAACGATTTCGGTTCCCCGAAGATGTTTTTGCCGACAAATTGATGTATCCGTCGTTCCCTGAAAAAAGCCTTTTTTGTTCATAAAGCTCTGGAAAATCAACATATCGCAAACTACAAAACGGACATCGATATATATTTGAAACCCTATCACCTACTCGAATTATCTTATCCTGACTTTTAATAAGTACTGTTTTATCATCAGGGCAGTGCAATATTTCCCCCATAATATATTGGCCTTTCATGGTTAATGAACCGCAACTATTATTCCGATTTGCCGCTCACAGCATGCCTTAAATATATCACTTACAATATTATTTTTCCATCTTCTTAAAACCAAAAAAGCGCCCCCGAAGGAGCGCCATGATATTTCCTGTCTCATATTTGCACTTCTGTTTCAATCCCGGCCTTGAATTCAAAGACTAAGCGGTCATCGAAAACTGTGATCTTCTTGATCAACTGCCGGACCATTACCTCGTCGTAATCTGTTATCCCCATGGTCTGCTCGTCCAGGAAGGCTTCAAACTCATCAAACCTCTTTTTCATTCCGGTCCGATCTGCGTCTTCCAGAAGAAGGCCTTGTTTCTCTACCCGGAGTACTTCAATCTCATCAGCTAGGGCTTCTACTCCCTGATTGGCATTTGCTTTCTTGACAAGTTCCCTCTGCATTGCCTCGAGCTGTTCATCGATCTCAGCCACCCGAGGACCATTGCTCTGGCCGAGAGCCCTCTCTAGGGCAATCTTCATGCCGGGGATCAGTTCATCCTTCCGCTTAATCAGCTGATTGAATGCGGTAACAACTGCCGCATGCAGGTCCTTCTCATAAATGGTCCGGGAAGGACAGTCGATGTTGTTTTTCCTCTTATCAATCCTGCTGATACAGCGCCAGACCACATGTTTCTCACCGCGTATCTGCCAATGAGTCCTGCGGTAAATATCACCACAGTGCGCGCAGTACATAAGATGCGAAAGTGCGTACTTTCCGCTGTAGACCCGCCTCTTGCCGGTGCCGGTTTCAAGCCTTGCCCTCCGTATCATCTCCTCCTGCACCTGCATGAAAAGCTCGCGCGGAATGATCGCTTCATGACTGTTTTCAACATAGTACTGTGGGACTATGCCTTTATTGACCACCCGCTTCTTCGTCAGGAAGTCTGTGGTAACAGTCTTCTGAAGGAGCGCGTCGCCCATGTATTTCTCGTTCATCAGGATCTTGCGCAGGGTGGAGGCAAGCCAGTAGTCACTCCCGGCAGCTGTCTTTATGCCGTCAGCGGTCAGCCCTTTGCCGATGGCATAGTAGCTTCTGCCTTCGAGGTATTCCCGGAAGATGCGCTTCACTACTTTTGCTTCTTCCGGGTTGATGACCAGGTTCCCGTCTTCGTCTTTGTCGTAACCGAGAAAACGATTTGTGCAGACTTGCACCTTGCCCTGCTGGTATCGGTACTGTAAGCCCAGCCGGACGTTCTGGGAAATGCTCTGGCTTTCCTGCTGGGCAAGGGAAGCCATGATGGTGAGCAGGACCTCTCCTTTTGCGTCCAGGGTATTGATCGACTCTTTCTCAAAGAAAACGGCGATATTCTTGTCTTTGAGCTGCCGGATATACTTCAGGCAGTCAAGCGTGTTCCGTGCAAAGCGGCTGATCGACTTCGTGACCACCATGTCGACCCTTCCCGCCATGCAGTCATCGATCAGGCGGTTGAACTCTTCACGCTTTTTTGTATTGGTGCCGGAAATGCCATCGTCCGCATAGATACCTGCTAGTTTCCATCCCGGATGCTTCCCTATGAAGTCAGTATAGTGTTCGATCTGAGCCTCATAGCTTGTCGCCTGTTCGTCATTTTCTGTAGAAACGCGGCAGTAGGCTGCCACCCTGAGTTTTGGTGCTTCCTCTGCCTTTTTCCTCGCGCCGGCCATGCGGTGGGCAGGGATCAGTGTTACTGTTGCCATTTCAGTCCTCGCTTTCTATCAAACTGTAAATATATTCCGCCTGTTTGTATGGATCATCATTGACAGACAGTGCTTCTCTCATCCGAAAAGATGTAGGTGCAGGCCTTGCTTCGATCGGTCTCTTCGCACGTTTGTCCCGGCCCAGTGCTTTTTCCCTGCGCTTACGTTCAGCCTCAAACGCGTCGTAGGTTTCCTGAACGATAATAGCCGGGTAAAAATCATCTCCGAGCAGATGCGGGTTCTGCATGATGCATTTAACAGAGGTATGCTTCATGGTAAGTCCCGCATCTGCCGCCGTCGCCACCAGTGAAAGCCCGTTTAGGTATCTCTCGTACAGCTTCCTGATCTGAGCAGCTTCCTCTTCACAAACGACCGCCTTTCCATTCTCTATCCGGTATCCGAAAGGCGTATGCCCTCTACCCATTTCTCACCAACCTTTCTGTCAGGCTCAGACCGCATTTTAAATGAAATGTGATCTCGGCCCTTGACTGCAACGTGGCATGATCAAGAAAGCGGAATACCAGGTCACCGTTAAAACCAGGTGCCGGCCGCGCATGGGCAGCATACCGGATAAGGTCATCCAGTTCATCCATTTTGTGAAGGTTTCCTGTGACCTCTTTTCCCAGCTGTTCTTTTTCCGCTTTCAGCCTGTCTGTTTCCGTAGCGATCTCGTTGCTCTCCTTCGTGAAGAAAGCAGGATCAACGTACCCTTGGGTCATCAAAGTGGTCAGCGTCTGCTGCCGTTCCACATTCTTTTCCAGCATCTGTTCGATCTCATTGATCCTTCGCAGATTTCCTCTGTTTCCCTCCTCCCGGATCCTGTCGCGCAGATCTTCCAGAACCACTTTTCTGGCGTAGATCAGTTTGTTCATCATGGTCGTAAAGGCATGTCCAGATCACTTTCCCGTACTGCCTTCATCGAGCAGGAACTCAAATCCTGCAGATGCTGTCTGCAGACCCAGACCGGATACCGGTTACCACCGGTCAGAGCCATATGCCTCTTGAGGGTGCTTCCGCATTCACCACAGATGATCCTGCCGGAAAAAGGGTATCGGTTTCCGTAGAGGCTGCCATTTTTCTTTATGTTTTTCTCCCGGGCATGTTGCTCGATCAGTGCACCGACAATTTCAAAATTCTCCCGGCTGATGATCGCTTCATGATGGTCCTTTACATAAAACTTATCCTGTTCATCACGGTTGACGTGCCGCTTGAAGCGGAAATCCGTGTAGGTCTTCTGGAAAAGGAAATCTCCTATTTCTGCCAGGATCTTGTTACATTCATCAGGGATGTGATAGGGCCAGCAACAAGCATTTTTTTATCAGTTTTTCCAATTATCGGTAATTGATTTCATCGAACAATTACTTTTCAGAAAGTTGATGGACGTCAGGCACAGAAGTCTCGGCAGGGGATGTAAGTTTTGTCACTTGCATGTTGTCGTTCTCCTTTCCGAAGGAACTTGTCTATCCCTCTGCTTTCCCATGCCTGCAAAGAACTGATTTTTATAGCTTTTGAGAGCGAAAAAAAGCCTGCCAACTATCCCGAAGGACGGTCAGCAGGCATGATTATTATGTAAGAAATCACTTATTGGGAATCACGGTGTAAAACCACATATGGCTCCATATGCTGTGCAGATTAGTTATAAGCTTTCATCCGAATCCCATCTAATGAAACTATATCCATCTATAGATTGATCAATCTCATCCTTATATTTTATATCAATTATTGCTCCGTTCAGGTTGGCTCCGCTCAAGTTGGCTCCGCTCAGGTTAGATCTGCTTAAATCAGCTTTGATCAGGCGAGCTTCGATTAGATTGGCTTTACTTAAGTTGACACCTCTCAGGTCGGCTCCGATCAGCTTGGCTTTACACAGGTCGGCTCCGCTTAAGTTGGCAAAGCCCAGGTTGGCTAAGTTCAGGTCGGCTCCACTCAGGTCAGCATTGTTCAGGTTGGCTCCGCTCAGGTCGACTCCTCTTAGATTAGCTTTGCTCAGATTGGCTCCTCTTAGAAAAGCTAAGTTCAAGTTAGCAAAACTCAGGTAGGCTCCGCTCAAATCGGCTTCGCTCAGATCAGCTCCACTCAGATCCGCTCTGCTCAGGTCAGCTAAGCTCAGATTGGCTAAGCTCAGGCAGGCATCGATCAGGTTGGCTCCGCTCAGGTCGGCTCCACTCAGGTCAGGTCTCTTGTTTTCTCCACTTAATAGCATTATTCCATTACTATCATATGTCCTTATCATTATATCAAGAGTTCCTTTAAAAGGAATATGGATTACATAGGATACTGCCGCAGCAATATGTAGGGTGTTTCTGTAAACATTCGTAGATCTACGGATTCTTGATTGTTCTGCATTCCCTGTTTTAATTCGTGGGCTGTGATTTATATATGCTTCTGTTCTAACCAAGGCAGAAATTATTTTTTCAATATTGGGATGTATCTTTGATACATCTGTTTTTTTAAGCATCATCGCCAGATACTGACAAACTGTACCGTCCAGCTCTCTTTCGGCGAATGAGCCGATAAACCCCTCCACATTATCATCTGTGATTTTGATAATCCCCGAATAAATATATTTTGCAAGAAAATACTGATAAAAGGTCCTGTGGAAAAAACCAATTCTGTCACCATCGACAGATTCTACATAAAAGGCAAATACCCATCGTGTATTCCAGCTCATTTTTGCCATATTTGTATCTGTACAATAGATTTTGAAAGCAAGACTCATAAGTCCTTTACTAACTGTCTCAAGAGCATTTTTGCTGTAAACTCCTCTCTTGTGCATTAAATGAACAAATAGATCATTGTACAGTTCAACAATATTAGAACTAACGGTTTCAAATCGACTATTAACAATTAAACGAAATAAAAACGGCACCCTGAGAAGCCTTTGCATATTTTTATCGTTTCTAAGATTATTGAAAGCTTCTCTATAATCATCATATTCCTTGTGCCGATCGAACCAGTTATTCTGTTGTTCGTCTGTAACAGGAGATAACTTGTAATACTCGAAGATTCTGTCCAGTTCATTTAATTCTCTTGAAACTGCAATAGTCCTTGATAAAACGACAATATGTATCCCGTGTTCACTAGCAATGCGATCAACTGTTTCCAAGAAAGAGTAGATATTCTCAATGTTTGCACGTTTCGCTTCATCAATAAATTCATCAAAGCCATCCAAAAAGAGAAGCGCCCCTTGACAGTCTTCAAAAGAAAATGACCTTTTAGGGGCTTCCCCCCAAACAAGTGCATTTTCAAGTTTTACCTCTCCATTATCAATTATCCGAGTATTTTTGCCAGTATTTAGAGAGACAGCCACAACATTTTTCGCTTTGTCCTTCAGGAATCTTCCTTTATAAAAATCAAATGATGCTTTATTACATAACATGGTTTTTCCATGTCCTGGTTCTCCATGAATCAGGATAACTCCTGGTTCTGTTTTGACAAACCACTTCTGCAAAAAAGACATAGCAGGAATCTGCTCTTCTTCTTTCGTAATGAACGCGTCTATATAGGAGGTCACATCTGGTTCCTCCCCTACAAGTTTTTTGTACTCTCCTCTCTTTTTTTCAGTAAACCTTCTTTCAACCTCCTCATAATACAGTTTAAAATCTACTGGCCCGATTTCATTGTTCAGGATTTCTCTTATTGCTTTCTCTAATTCAAGTATTCTTTGATAAAGGTCCAGATTTATGTCATGCTGACTATCTGTATAAGCGTTTAATAAAGCTCTATAGCCAATAGATATCCCGCTGATTTCTTTCATGAAAACAAGGTCATAAAAATAGCCCAAGTATTTCTCCACAACTTTGGAAGATTTCTCTTTCTTCCAATCTGCGTGGCCAAATATTTCGCCACTCGCAGTATCAATAAACACTTGTTTTACATTCCTTGAAATATCTGCATTATTCTGACTAATATATTTTTCTGCCAGGGATATCAAACAAGATCTTTTCCCGGTTACTGCTTGCATATCGCATTTACTCAAAGTAATCTCTGCATCATTATCTTCAATAAACCGCTGATCAAATCTTTCAAGAATACCCAAAAAATCTTTTTCGTCTATATGGTGTTCTGTTTCTGCCATTGCAAGATCTGCCCCTTTTGAAAAAAGGTGGCCATATATCAAGCTTAGAATAAAAGTTGGATTCATATTTTTCCTCTTGTTTTGCCAAAAACAACTTGTTTTTATCTATGTTGTGCGTAGCCTTACTTTGATAATACTACAACACTACTCACCTACAATAAATGTTGAACATATACAGTATCTATTGTACCACACAGTTTAATGATTATATCTAAATAATAAGACGGCCGATACAAGCCGAGACATACGCAGCGAACACGAATCGACTTTTTTCCCCAAAAAAAAAAATATATTTAACCTGAATTATTCATAGCGGTAAGTCATAAACAATGCTTTTCCGCGTAGTTACAATGCGTCCAACTGAATATTGCTTTCACTGATCTGGTGAATTAAAAAAGAGCCCGATCCATGGTAAAATTTAGGTGTCGAAGCTAAAAACATACCATAAGAAAGGGACTCTATATGGATATTTTAAACACCATCTCTCTTGAAAGCAATAGCTGCTTTAAAATGAATTTTAACGGTGGAAACCTTTCTTCGGATGCCGGCCTGCTCATGATCTATGATTTTTTGAGGACCATGGGATTTGAGAACATTATTTCGAAGATATTTGCTACGCCTCGCAAAGATTCATTCCGTAAACATTCCGACAGTTCCATGCT
>DGRU01000054.1 GCA_002390025.1 Lachnospiraceae bacterium UBA4380 | reverse complement strand
TTCCTATGCTTCGGGCGATCCGCGCGTAGTTTTCCTCGTTCCGATCCCGGTAGCGGCTGGTCACATCGCGGACGATGACGACCTTCCGGTTAGCGGGAGAGAAGGAAGACCGGGCATACATCTCAAAATCCTCCGGCTTTCCCCCCAGCAGCCCCTTGTAGTACTGGATCGGCAGAAAAGTCGCGGAAAAAAAGATCGCCGACGTCAGGCCGTCCATACAGGCGCCGAGACGTCCCGACGGGTCTGCACAGAAGAGGTGCAGGGAAAAGCCGCCCTGGCCGCCCCTCTCTGTGTAGACGATATAATGCTCATCGAGTTCCCTCAGCACTTCACTGAAGTGAGAGAGATTGAAATAGAATTCGAGAAGTTCCGGCATTCCTGCGGCACCGCCCTTCTGAAGGGCCGCCATCCCGCTATTCCCGCCATTCCCGCCGGTTTCCTCTTCCGGAGCCGTCTTCGGAGAAGCTTGCGGCAGCCGGGAATCGCCATCCGCCTGCTGCAGACTTCCGTACAGGGCGGCACTTCTGTTTTCCTGCTCCAGGATCCACTGGATCTGGTCTCTCACCTCTTCCGCCACATGGCAGAGCTCTGCCTGCTCAGGCGCCCAGTCACGGAGAACACGGATCTTCCGGTCTTCCGAGGCCGCATCCTGTTCCAGCACCCGCAGGACATGCACCAGGCCCTTCATCTTCTTCCAGAGACGGGGCCAGACAGTCTTCACCGATTTCCGGAACTGCCGCACCTGCCGGTAGGAGATCTGCGCACTGTACAGGTCCCTGCCTCGTTCCACCAGATTGTGCGCCTCGTCGATCAGCAGGATCGATCTGTTCCTGCCCTCAAAAAAGCGTTCCAGCCTCGCCTGGGGATGAAAGACATAGTTGTAGTCACAGATGACGACATCCGCGAATTCCGCAGCATCCAGGGAAAGATAATAGGGACACACATTGTGTCTGCAGGCGCAGTCCGCGACCGCCCGGGCCGTCATGGGCGCCCCCTGCGCCGCCTCCTGCAGCAGCTCCTCCAGGGCTGTATTGATCCGGTCAAAATGACCGTCCGCCCTCGCACAGACTTCCGGACGGCAGTCAGCCTGCCCGCAGGGGCAGGCGCGCTCCCTGGAGATCAGGGTGAGGCTCCTGACGCTGAGACCTTTGCGGTAAAGAAGGGAGAGCGCCTCCTGCGCCACCGCCCCCGTTACCCCTTTGGCCGTCAGATAAAAAATACGATCCGCCTTGCCCGTGCCGAGCGCCTTGAGGGCCGGAAACAGGACCGCCATAGTCTTGCCGGTACCTGTGGGGGCCTGCAGGAAGAGCTTTTTTTCATGAACGATCGTCCTGTAGACACCTGCAGCCAGTTCATACTGCCCCTCCCTGTAGGGAAAGGGAAAGACCATCTCCCTGACCGTCCTCCCCTTTGACTCTTCAAAATCCAGCCGCAGCCTGATCCAGGGCTCGTAGGCGCCGACCAGCTCTGTGAACCATTTCTCCAGAGCCTCAAAGGACATCACTTCATAAAAATACCGGACATCCCCGGTCACCTGACTGCAGTAGGTCATGCGGATTTTCATCCTGTCGAGGCCTTCCTGCTGCGCGTACATAAAGGCATAGCAGCGAGCCTGGGCCAGATGGACCTCTTCGGGCCCCTCCATACTCGCCAGCCCCCGGAAAACAGTCTTGATCTCATCGACGGTCCAGAGTCCGCCTGCAGAGGAATCCTCTTGACAATTCCTGTCTGCCCGGCTGCCGGTGATCCGGACTCCGCCTGCAGAGGAAGCCTCTCGACCATTCTTGTCTGCCCGGCTTCCGGTGATCCGAACTCCGCCTGCAGAGGAAGCCTCAGCCTTCTCATCCGAATCCTTCATGAAAAAAATACCGTCCGCGCGCCCCTCCAGCCGCAGAACAGCTCCTCCCGCAGGCACATCCATGCGCAGCGGAACCTCCGCCCGGTAACCGTCCCCCGCCTTTTTCTGGAGTGCCCGGTGGATCCTTGCCCCTTCCAGCATGGCCGCCTCGGAAGATGGTCCGGTCTGCGTGCTCAGCGACCCGCTCCGCAGCAGGAACTCGACGAGACTGCGCACCGATATTCGAATGATGTTATCTTGATTCTCCATTGTGCAGGTGCCTCTTTACGGATTGAACAGCCGTTTCTTATCAAAACATTATAGCACACCCTGCAAGCACAGCCTCCTGAAGAGCCATGCTCAACAATTTCAACGATTTCCTCCTGCGCTGCTTAATTGATTTCTTTTAAACCGCTTAACTCAAGCCGCTCAGCTAATCACTTCATTGTTTTCTTTAATAAGCTACTGAATCAATTACCTCGTAACGCTGATTAACTGTTTTCTGTATAAGCTGCTTAGTTAATCACCTCATACCACTGATTAAATATTTTCCTTAATAAGCCGCTTATAAGCCGCTTATTTATGAAAGCAGAATGCTTCGTGTTTCAGACCGCAGCACAGTAACATCATAACCGTTTTTTGTATTCCTGTATACAAAATCTATTGCATTTTTTAACAGAATGTTGTTAACTATATACATCTGTGCAAAAGAACAGGCAGGGACCGGTCCCATTCGCACCGGGAATTGGTTTTTCCCTGCACGAAGCACATAGTTGAGGAGGAAGATAATGAAAAACCCGATGATTCCCGACGATTACCATTCCGCGTTAAATCTGCACGACACGCAGGTGGGCATCAAGACTGTCAAGGACTTTTTCCAGGGCATGCTGGCCGAAAGGCTCAATCTCCTGCGCGTTTCCGCACCGCTCTTTGTCGATCCCGCTTCAGGTCTGAATGATAATCTGAACGGTGTCGAGCGCCCCGTCAGTTTTGATATCCTTGAGCAGAACGGCCGTATGGGCGAAGTTGTTCAGTCCCTTGCCAAATGGAAACGCTACGCTCTGAAAAAATACGGTTTCCAGGTGGGCGAAGGTCTTTATACAGATATGAGCGCTATTCGCCGGGATGAAGTTACAGATAACATCCATTCCATCTACGTCGACCAGTGGGACTGGGAGAAGATCATCCGCAAAGAGGACAGAAATCTCGAGACTCTGAAAACAGTTGTGCGCGATGTCTACCGGGCACTTCGCATGACAGAGCGCTATATGTCCATCCGCTACGATTATATTGAAGAGACCCTTCCCAGAGAGATCTATTTCATCACCACTTCCGAGCTGGAAGCCCGCTTCCCCGACAAGACTCCCAAGGAGCGCGAGTACATCATCACCCGCGCCAAGGGCGCTGTCTGCATCATGCAGATTGGCGACAAGCTCCACAGCGGCCTTCCCCACGACGGACGCGCACCGGACTACGATGACTGGCAGCTGAACGCGGATATCCTGGTCTACTATCCCGTCCTGGATATCGCCCTCGA
>DGRU01000199.1:1605-3926 GCA_002390025.1 Lachnospiraceae bacterium UBA4380 | reverse complement strand
CCTTCATACGGATGAACTTGTCGGGAATGACAAATTCGCCGATCAGATCATCGAGGACCTTCTGCTTGCCGCGGATCTGCTCGTCATAGGGCATATTGATCATGGAACATCCGCCGCAGAGCCCGGCGACACCGCAGCGGGATCTCTTCTTTTTGGGCGAATCTTTCCTGTTCTCTGCCCTTTCTCCCGCTTTTGTTCCCGGGGAAGGCTTTGACGAAGCGTTTTTTCCGGGCTTTTCAGGACCACCCGAAGCTTTTTTTATGGTTTTTCCCGAAGCAGTCTTCATTGATACATTTTTAGTATCAGTGCCCCGCCCGGAAGTCTTTACTTTGTTTTTTCCCTTTTCTTTTCTGATTTCTTCTTTCATGATCTCACCCATCGAATGGTGTACAAAGTCATTAATAATGTCTGTTTCTTCAATACATTCAATCTGCAGGGACCGGCTTCCCGGATGCTCCATGAATGGTGTTCTGACGGAATGCAGAGGCAGAACTGCTATTCCTCCTCTCCTATTATAGCACACCGTGCAATATGCATGTGACGTACATTCAGGGCACTCTGCCTCCGTCAGCATAGCCATTTTTGTTTTTCGAAATTCAATAGTTTTAGGCTATCAATCGAAGGTAAATTATGAATTAGTCTAAGTTATTTCTTTGTCGTATAATTATGATTAGCAGTAATGTAGGCGATGAGTATTACTTATCGGAGTATCGGAGGTGTTGGAATATGCAAAATAACTTTAAACATTTATTCAGTCCCATCACAATCAACGGGCTGACTCTTCCTAACCGCGTTGTCATGATGCCCATGGGAAGCGACCTGGCAGGACATACTGGTGAGCTGACTGACGAGCACATCAAGTATTATGAGAAGCGTGCCCGCGGCGGTACCGGCCTGATCCTCGTAGAGAACGTTTGTATCAAGTATCCCGAAGGATCCAACGGTACAACACAGCTCAGAATCGATCAGGACTGCTATATTCCCCGTCTGCTGAATCTGACAGAGGCAGTTCATAAATACGGCAGCATGATCGGTGTTCAGATCAACCACGCAGGCGCATCCGCTATGAGTTCCAGAATCGGAATGCAGCCCGTTTCCTCCTCCACTCTTCCTTCCAAGCCGGGCGGAGAGATCCCCCGTCCCCTTTCCAGAGAAGAGCTTGAGAGCATTGCCAAGGATTATGGTAAAGCTGCAAAGAGAGCACAGATCGCAGGCTTCGACGTAGTCGAGATCCACGCAGGTCACTCCTATCTGATCAGCCAGTTCCTTTCTCCTTCCATGAACGATCGTACCGACGAGTTCGGCGGCTCCGCTGAGAACCGTGCCCGCTTCTGTCGTATGGTCATAGATGAAGTCCGCAAGGCTGTAGGACCCAGAATGGTCATCTCCCTGCGTCTCTCCGTCGATGAGTTCGTCGATCCCGGCAACCATGTAGAAGATACCCTTGAGTACCTCGAGTACCTCAATGACGGCGTTGACATGTTCGACACCTCTTCCGCTCTGAACCCCACCATCCAGTACCAGATCGATGCGAACTGGCTGGCTGACGGCTGGAGAGCATACATGGCCAAGGCTGTTCAGGACAAGTTCCACAAGCCCTGCGTAGCAATCGGCAATATCCGTGATCCTCAGGTCGCCGAGGATATCATCGCCAACGGCACTGCAGATCTGATCGGTATCGGCCGTGGCCTGATCGCAGATCCCGACTGGTGCAACAAGGCCAAATACGGCGATGTCAACACCATCCGCAAGTGCATCTCCTGCAACATCGGATGTGTCGGCAACCGTATCGGCGGCAACCGTCCTCTTCGCTGCACTGTCAACCCTGACATCATCAACGGCGACGAGTACAAGAAGAACCAGGTCTGGGAGCCCTGCAATGTCGTCGTTATCGGCGCCGGTACCGCAGGTCTGGAAGCTGCCTGCACCGCAGCAGAAGTCGGCTGCAATGTCACTCTGATCGAGAAGAAGGACGTTCTCGGCGGTCTTGCCACTGAGATCTCCAAGATTCCGGACAAGAAGAGACTGGGCGATCTGCCGAAGTATCTCATCTATCGCGCAGAGCACCTTCACAACCTCAAGATCATGACCGGCACAGAGCCCACTGCAGACTTTGTCAAGTCCCTGAACCCCGATCTGATCGTCAACAGCACAGGTTCTGTCGCCCTGCTGCCTCCCATTAAGGGACTGCATGACTGCCTGAACAACGAAGAGGCTGATGTCTACACCGTCTTCGACGTGATCGAGAACGTGGAAAAGGGCACCTATCCCGAGAGTTTCGAGGGCAAGAAGGTCATCGTCATCGGCGGCGGCGCTGTCGG
>DGRU01000199.1:0-1511 GCA_002390025.1 Lachnospiraceae bacterium UBA4380 | reverse complement strand
GTCTCCATCATCGAGATGATGCCCATCATCGGCAACGGCCTGGATGCTTCCTCCAAGGCAAGCACCGGCGCATGCATGGAGAAATACAACGTACAGCAGCTGACCAACACAGCTCTTCAGGAAGTACGTCCTCACTCCTTCGTCGTCAAGACACCTCAGGGCGAGATTGTTGAGATGCCTTTCGACTACGGCTTCATCTGCCTCGGCATGAGAGCAAATGCTCCCGTCCTCGCAGAGATGACCGCTCTGGCAGACAGCCTCCCCGGCACCGAGCTGATCAACATCGGCGACTCCGTGCGCGCGAGAAGGATCATCGACGGCACATGGGCCGGCAGACATCAGGTTCTTGCAACCCTCGAGAGAATGGGCTTCATGGAATAATCTGACCGTACCTACTGAATCACTGTACAGCTAAGACTTGTCTCCTTCACAGTGATCTGCTACAATTTCTCTCAAAAAAGAGGGCCGGCTGACTGGCCTGAGCCCTTTAGCATGTGGAATGCATAAGCTGCTTCACACATCACAAACCGGATGGATGCGGGTCATCCATCCGGTTTTTTCGTAACAGCCTTCCGCTGCAGTTACCTGTCAACAATGTCATTTTTATAAAGGAGGAGATCCGCATGCCCCTGGGAGTCATTGTCAACACATTATCAGTCGCGATCGGCGGAATCATAGGCGCTTTCGTCGGCAATAAACTTACAGCGGATTTCAAGGAAAAAATCAACATGATCTTCGGCTGCTGTTCCATGGCCATGGGAATCAGCTCCATCGTACTGATGGAAAATATGCCCGCTGTTGTGTTCTCGGTCATCATCGGAACCATGATAGGCCTCTGCATCCATCTGGGTGACCAGATCAACAAGGCAGGAGGTCTCATGCAGAAGGTCGTCAGCAAATTCCTGAAAAACAATTCCTCCGGGATCTCACAGGAGGAATTCGACGCCACGCTGCTGACGGTGATCGTGCTCTTCTGCGCCAGCGGGACCGGCATCTACGGATCCCTGGTAGCCGGCATGAGCGGGGATCACAGTATTCTCTTTTCAAAATCGATCCTGGATCTCTTTACCGCACTGATCTTCGCCTGTACCCTGGGTCTTGTCGTCTCGGCCATAGCGATCCCGCAGTTCGTCATTTTCTTCATATTATTCGCTCTGGGCGGCGTGATCATCCCTCACACGACACCATCCATGATCAATGACTTCAAGGCCTGCGGAGGCTTTCTGATGTTGGCTACGGGCTTTCGAATGATCAAGGTCAAGATGTTCCCCATTGCGGATATGCTCCCCGCCATGGTCCTTGTGATGCCCGTCAGCATGTTCTGGGTCAATGTAGTCATGCCCGCTGTCGCGTCTCTGGTTTAGTCCGATCACCCGCTCCCGGGCCCGGCCTGAACAAATGCCGTGCCGGTATAAGCATCTGCAGATTTTCGGCGCAGCCAAACATAAAAGTATAAATCATAAAACATAAAAAAACCAAAAACACACGTAAGCGTCAAATAGTTGGTGTTG
>DGRU01000067.1 GCA_002390025.1 Lachnospiraceae bacterium UBA4380 | reverse complement strand
GCCTCAGCCTCAGCGATCGCCTTGATGCACTGATTTCTGTCAGCGCCCATGGAGATCTGTGCGACATATACGTAGCCATAGCTCATAGCCATTGCAGCGAGGTCTTTCTGCTTGACTTCCTTACCGCCTGCAGCGAACTGTGCGACTGCACCGATAGGAGTAGCCTTGGAGGACTGACCACCTGTGTTGGAGTAAACTTCTGTGTTGAAGCAGAATACGTTGATGTCCTTGCCGGAAGCGAGGATGTGGTCGACACCGCCGTAGCCGATATCGAATGCCCAGCCGTCACCACCGAAGACCCACTGGGACTTCTTAGCCAGGAACTGTTTCTGCTCAAGGATATCCTTTGCAGCGTCAGAGCCGTCTGCCTCAAGAGCAGCGACCAGAGCGTCTGTTGCAGCGCCGTTCTCAGCACCGACGGAGAAGGTCTCGATCCACTTGTCAGCGGCAGCCTTCACAGCATCGCCTGCGGTCTCGGCAACAGCCTCGACCTTGGATTTCAGATTGTCGCGGAGAGCCTGGTTTGCAAGGAGCATACCATAACCGAACTCAGCGGCATCTTCGAACAGGGAGTTGGACCATGCAGGACCATTTCCGTTCTCATCCACGGTGTAAGGAGTGGAAGGAGAGGAGTTGCCCCAGATGGAGGAGCAGCCTGTTGCGTTTGCGATGTACATTCTGTCACCGAACAGCTGAGTGATGAGCTTAGCGTAAGGTGTCTCACCGCAGCCTGCGCAAGCGCCGGAGAACTCAAGCAGGGGCTGCTTGAACTGGGAGCCCTTGACAGTGGTCTCTTTGAACTTGGCAACGACGTCCTTCTTGATCGGGAACTTAACAGCAACGTTGAAAGCTTCCTGCTCGTTGGGCTGTGCCATGCCCTCTTCCAGACGGGTCATGTTCAGAGCCTTCTCGCCCTTCTTGCCGGGGCAGACATTTGCGCAGCTTCCGCAGCCTGTGCAGTCGAGAGAGGAAACAACGATTGCGAACTTGTATCCGGGCATGCCCATCATGTCGAGAGTAACAGTGCCTTCAGGAAGCTTGGCAGCCTCTTCCTCGGTCAGAGCCATAGGACGGATTGCAGCGTGAGGGCAGACATAAGAGCAGAACGTACACTGGATGCAGTTCTCGCTTGCCCATACGGGAACGTTGACGGCGATGCCGCGCTTCTCAAATGCAGCTGCGCCGGAAGGAGTGGATCCTTCATAGTATTTGGAAACAACAGATACAGGAATCTTGTTACCTTCCTGACCGTTGACCTTGGACTGGATGTTGTTGACGAAATCAACGACGTCCTGACGATCGCCGGAAGCGACGGAGATGTCATACTCTTCGCCTTCTGCCTGGCCCCAGCTGTCGGGAACATCTACCTTGACGACGTTCTGAGCGCCGGCATCGATAGCCTTCCAGTTCTTCTCGACAACGTCCTGACCCTTACGGCCGTAAGTCTTCTGAGCAGCTTCCTTCATGAACTTGATGGCATCTTCCTCAGGGATGATGTTGGCAAGTTTGAAGAATGCGGACTGCAGGATGGTGTTGATCCTGGTCGGGCCCATGCCGGTCTCGATACCGATCTTGACACCGTCGATGGTGTAGAACTGAATGTTGTGGTCGTGGATGAAGCGCTTGACCTGAGGAGGAAGGTGGGTCTCAAGACCTTCGGGATCTCCCCAGCTGCAGTTCAGCAGGAATGTGCCGCCGTCAACCAGCTCCTGGGACATGTTGAACTTGCGGATGTATGCAGGGTTGTGGCATGCAACGAAGTTCGCCTGGCGTACCAGATAGGTGGACTTGATGGGCTTTTTGCCGAAGCGGAGGTGGGACATTGTGACACCGCCGGACTTCTTGGAGTCATAATCGAAGTATGCCTGTGCATACATATCGGTGTTGTCGCCGATGATCTTGATGGAGTTCTTGTTGGCACCGACAGTACCGTCTGCGCCCAGACCCCAGAACTTGCAGCAGATTGTGCCTTCGGGAGTGGTAACGATCTCTTTGCCGCTGTCGAGGGACAGGTTTGTGACATCGTCCGTGATACCGATGGTAAAGGTCTTCTTGGTGGTGTTGTTGTAGACTGCGATGATCTGTGCAGGAGTGGTGTCCTTGGAACCAAGACCATAACGGCCGGAGAACACGGGAACATCCTTGAACTTGGAATCAGCAAGAGCAGCCTTAACATCCAGTGCCAGAGGCTCGCCGATGGAGCCGGGCTCTTTGGTCCTGTCGAGGACGGAAATCTGCTTCACGCTGTCAGGGATAGCGGCGAGGAATGCCTCGGTGCAGAAAGGTCTGTACAGGCGGACTTTGATGACGCCGACCTTCTCGCCCTTGGTTGCGAGATAATCGATGGTCTCTTCAATAGTCTCGTTGACGGAACCCATAGCGATGATGACCTTCTCGGCATCGGGAGCGCCGTAGTAGTTGAAGAGCTTGTAGTCTGTGCCGATCTTGGCATTGACTTTGTCCATGTACTCCTGGACGATCGCGGGCATTGCATCGTAGTAAGGATTGCAGGCCTCACGGGTCTGGAAGAAGATGTCAGGGTTCTGAGCGGAGCCCATCTGACGAGGATGAGTCGGGTTCAGGCAGTTGCGGCGGAACTCGGCAATTGCCTCGTGGTCGATCAGGTCGTTGAGGTCTTCATAATCCCAGATCTGGATCTTCTGAATCTCGTGGGAAGTACGGAATCCATCAAAGAAGTTGATGAAAGGAAGTTTGCCCTTGACTGCTGCGCAGTACGCAACGGGGGTCAGGTCCATAACTTCCTGTACGCTGGACTCGCAGAGCATAGCACATCCGGTCTGACGGGCAGCGTAAACGTCGGAATGATCACCGAAGATGTTCAGCGCATGTGAACAGACAGCACGTGCTGCAACGTTGCAGACGGCCGGGAGACCTTCACCGGCGATCTTGTAAAGGTTCGGGATCATCAGAAGAAGACCCTGGGAAGCGGTGAAGGTGGAGGTCATAGCACCGGCTGCGATGGAGCCGTGGACAGCACCAGCTGCACCTGCTTCTGACTGCATCTCTGTAACCTGAACCTTCTGGCCGAAAATGTTCTTTCTTCCGGCAGTTGCCCACTCATCGACATGCTCGGGCATGACAGATGAAGGAGTGATAGGGTAGATGGTAGCTACTTCTGTATACGCATACGCGGCGTGTGCAGCAGCTTCGTTACCATCCATGGTGAGAAACTTTCTTGCCATTACATTGTCCTCCTGTAATTTTGAAGCGGTTACCGCATTGTTCATGTGACTGTGAATAAGGGCAAACGCATGTTCCGGATTTGCTGGTACCACCTGAGAAACCGTCTGAAACACAGATGTTTCTCTGCCGCCCAAAACATGGTCTGGCTTACGAATCCCCCTCAGATCCCGCGCGCCGTCATCTGTCGGACAAACGGCCGTGATAATCTGAAGAACCGTATTTATATACAGCCTAAAGACACACACGTGCGCAGAATACATGCTCCGTGAGTGGATCCAGCATATTTATGTTAACATTGCACTATAAAAATTGCAATGTGATTTGGCGGATTGTACACAAAAATATTCATTTAAAATGTACGAAAAACGCGGTTATCAGCAACTAACTTTTGGAAGATATGAATAAAAAAGCTTCCATTAATTAAGAGTTTTTCCCCAATGCGGTACGCATCCGTAATCAGGATGTCCCTTTGCTTTTTCGGGAGGCGGAAAGGGGCGGCGGGCAGGGCATAAAAAACGCCCAGCAGGAATCTGCCTGCAGGGCGAAAGAAAATTCTGATGAATGTCCGGCGGGATCCGGGCCGGAGCATGCGGCGGACCTCAGGATCCGAGCCGGGAGAGATTCTGTACTGCGTCCTTTCCGCAGAGGACTTCACAGTGCTCCCGCAGGTACTGCTCGCGGGCGGGAGTGATCATCTCGGAAGTGCCGAATTCGGAAAATGTGGACAGAGCCCTGGTGTAGCGGGCGGAATCCGCATCCTCCGCGGGCGTCAGAAACAGATAGTACTTTGAATCCGCGGGATCGCGGTAGAGGGCGCTTTTGCCGGTGAAAACAGGCGCAGCAAGACATGCGGCGTCGGCAGCCGCTCCCAGAGTGGTGAAGGTGTAGAGCTGGGAGCCGGAGGGCAGAATGCCGCCCGTTCCGGCGGGTTCGGCAGACTTTGCGCCGGTCTCTTTCTTTTTCCCGGCGGCAGGCGCTTTGCCGCTGCCGTCAGTGTTCTCGCCGATTTCCTTTCTGATCGCGTCCAGAAGCTGGCCCAGGGCGGAGGCTGGCTGGCCCGCGCCGTTCGAAGAGCCGCTTTTGATAGAGGGAGCGAAGTTGGAAAACCTGGTGTCAAGCTCCTCGGGATTCTCGACTTTGGTGACGATCAGCACCAGGCTGTCATCGTGCATGGGGACCGCCTCTACCATGACGGGGAGATTCTCCGCCTCAAAACCGAAGCGCTGGTAGGCTTCCTGCATGAGGTCGTGAAAGAGACGCTTTGCCTTTTCCGTCCCGTAGGCCAGCTCTTTTAAATGAAGCTGGCGGCTCTCCATTTCCTCCCTGGAGAGGAAGCAGCGGATTTGATTGTCATTGACTTTTTCTATTCTCATATCGTGCCGGAACCTCTCTGCGTCCAATTCCTCCGGTGTCTTCGGCCGGCGGACTTCGTGTCCGGATCTTCTCCGGATCCCATGATTACTGTCTGTGACCTCATGGTAAACGTGGCGGGCTGAGGCGTCAAGACCCCATTGAGCGAAAAAACTCAAACGCTTTGTGCGAAAATCACAAGAATAGCAGGTTTAGTATTTTCGGAGGCCAATCCTATTGTACAGAAAAGATTCATATTTTAAAATATCGTTGTCCTGCAAGGGGCATATGAATGTATCAGAAAGGAGGGCAGTGGCAAGAGCAAACAGCAGGATTTTGTTATTTACAGATTCCTTTTTTATCAACTGAGTAGAAAATGAATCAATCTGAAATATGTACTTTTGCCTTCTCAGGTATTTGTACCTTCGGTGACCTAAACCAGCGTTAATACACCGTATAAATTAATCCGACTGTTCATAAAAGATGGTGAACTTATCATGTACAAAGCTTTTGTTTTGTCAGAATAAATGATTCAGAATGGTTTTTTATAAAAATGTTTCGATACAGACCTGCAGGACCGGGGAAAGGAAACAGGGATAAATTCCACGACAACATACTCCTTGGATCTTGAGCCCCGATACGATCTGTTCTGCCTGACGGTCCCGGAAGAGAGGAGTAATACCGCAGAGACTCCGCTGCCCTGCTCTGAAGAAGAAAGAACTGTGCAGAGGCGGCGGATATCTCATAGAATCCTCCCTGGAAAGGGGCCGGCTGTCTTTGAAGTATTCTGTATCAATCAGATCAAATAGCGCATTTCTCCGGGAGAGCCTGCTCCGCCGTCCGGCCTGATCGGTATTACGGACCGGCGCGCTTTGCCCTGTGCGGGAGACGCACGGCGGACAGGCTCGACTGTCTGTTGAGGGTCGGTCCGGCGGTCAGCCAAAGGCTGTGAGGACCGCGGCAGGCCTGTCTTTTCTATGTTCTTTCCTTGTGTTATAATGTTGTTTTATAAGAGTCCGGATTCACTGTGCCCGGCCGCCGGATCCCCGGCTGTTCCGCATGAGGGACCGCTCTGTCCGGAAAGTCATCAATCTTCTCACCTGAAATGAGGCATCAAATGAAAAAAGCACTTCCCTATCTGATCACACTCATCCTGCTCGTCGTCCTGGGAGGTGCTTTTTTCAAACTGTATTATGACCACTATATGTACACGGATGAGAGGGCGGATCTCGATGAGTACTACGGAGTGCAGGACGAGGATGATTTTCCGATCATCTATGAGAACCTGGTCTCGGATATGCATGCGCGCCGGTTTGACGGCGAATGCTACCTGGACCTTGAGACCGTGCGGAGCCTGCTCAATAACAGGTTCTATTATGGAACACAGGACGATACCCTGATCTACTGTCTTCCGGAGGAGATGTTTGTCGCCAGAGCGGGTGAGAAGAGCTGGGAGAGCGACGTGAACGGCGTGACGGAGGAGGAGTACGCACCGGTCGTAAAGGACGGGGAGACAGTCTATGTCGCCCTGGCCTATGTTCGGAAGTTTACGAATTTCTATTACGCGGCCTATGAGGGACCCAACCGCGTCGTCCTGCGCAATGCCTGGGGCACGGAGAAGATGGCGACCGTCAAGGGCAGCACCAACATGCGCACCCTGGGCGGCGTCAAGGCGCCGATCATCGCCGCTGTGGAGGAAGGTACGGACGTCCTGATCCTGGATCCGCTGGATGACTGGACGAGGATCGAGACAGCGGACGGTTTCTACGGCTATGTGGAAAACAAGTATCTGTCCGAGACCAGGGAACAGGAGATGGAGCCGGTGACAGATGTCCCCGAGTATGTGCCCCAGTACAGAAGCCTGGAAGAGAAGGTCTGCATGGCCTGGAACCTGAACTATTTTGCGGACAGCAACAAGGAAATCGACGGCATGCTGGTGGGGACAAAGGGAATCAATGTGCTTGCTCCGACCTGGTTTACCATGGAGAGCGAGGACGGCGACATCAACGTAAAGGCTTCCCGCACTTATGTGAAGAAAGCCCATGACAAAGGCATGCAGGTATGGGGCGTTCTCGACAACTTCCAGAACGATGACCTCTTTGTCTATACCAAGTTCCTCAATACCCTTGAGGGCAGGCAGAAGGTGATCAAAAATCTTGTCGAGGAGGCGGGCTCCTATAATCTGGACGGCATCAATGTGGATATCGAGGGCCTGGTGGAAGCGGCCGATGTCTACGATTTCATTGAGTTTGTCAGAGAGATTTCCATTGCCTGCCGCCGGGCGGGACTGTACATCTCCATCAACAACTATGTTCCCTATAATTACAACGACCACTATGATCTGGAGGAGCAGGCAGCTTTTGCGGACTATGTGGTGATCATGGGCTATGACGAACATATCGTCGGCAGCCCCGAGGCCGGAAGCGTCGCATCCATCGGATATGTGGAATACGGCATACAGGAGGCCCTGCAGGATGTTCCCGCCGAGCGCCTGATCAACGGCATCCCCTTCTATACGATCGGGTGGACGACCGAGAACGGAGAGGTGTCCGGCAGGACACTTGATATGGCCGAGGCCAGGACCTTCGTCAAAGATCACAAGATGAAGACAGAGTGGAACAGCACTGCGGGACAGAATTATGCCGAAAAACAGTCGGGATCGAAGCTCTACCAGATCTGGCTGGAGGACAAAAAGTCCATCAGCACCAAGCTGGACCTGATGAAGGGATATGACCTTGCCGGTCTCGCCGTCTGGCGTCTGGGACTCGAGACCAACGATGTGTGGGACGTGATTGAAGGCTACGTGAAGCAGTAAGAAGATGAATACTATATATGTAAAAATGACAGAAGAGGAAATTGACGAGGCACAAATCCGGCGTGCAGGAGAGATCCTGCGGGGAGGCGGGCTGGTTGCCTTCCCTACGGAGACCGTCTACGGGCTTGGCGGAGACGCCTTTAATCCCGAATCCTCCAGGAAGATCTATGCGGCCAAGGGGAGGCCGTCCGACAATCCCCTGATCGTCCATATCTGCAGGATCGGGGATCTGGAGAGGGTTGCCGCGCGGGTGACCCCTGAGGCCCGCCGTCTGGCGGAGGCCTTCTGGCCGGGTCCGCTGACCATCATCCTGCCCAAACGTCCGGAACTTCCCGCGGAGACGACGGGAGGCCTCGATACAGTGGCGGTACGCTTTCCTTCCAACAGGATCGCTCAGGCAATGATTTCTGCGGGCGGCGGCTTTATCGCCGCGCCCAGCGCCAACCGGTCCGGCCGCCCCAGTCCCACCCTGGCACAGTACTGTCGGGAGGATCTGGACGGACGTGTGGATATGATCATTGACGGAGGACAGGTCGGACTGGGACTCGAGTCCACGATTATAGACCTCACGGACAGCACGCCCGTGATCCTGCGGCCGGGGTTTGTGACCTGGGAGAAGCTGCAGGAGGTCCTGGGAAATATAGACGCGGGCAGTCTGGTGCCTGATCTGAATGATGACACCGCGCCCAAGGCGCCCGGCATGAAGTACCGCCACTATGCGCCCAAGGGAAATCTGACCATCGTGGACGGAGACCCTGACAAGGTCATCGCCTATATCAATGAGAAAAACCGCGCCCACCAGGCAGCGGGGATCCGCACCGGTGTGATCTGCACAGAGGAGACAAAGGATTCCTACAGGGCGGACCTGGTCAAGAGCGCAGGCTCCAGGGAGGATGAGGAAACAGTGGCCAGAGAGCTCTTCCGCATCCTGAGAGAGTTTGATGACGAGGGCGCCGGCGAGATCTATGCGGAGTCATTTGACAGCACCGGAGTCGGCAGAGCAGTGATGAACCGTCTGCTCAAAGCTGCCGGCCAGAGGGTCGTGCATTTGTAGGGGCGAAGACGTCTGTTTTTTGAAAATCACAGGAAAAAGCCGGGGTACCGGCTCCCGGAATCCGGCCCGGAGCCGGTTCCTGAGGCATCGAGCGGAGGCGGGAGTCAGCAGCCCGGATCAATTAACGAAGATACCAAGACTTCAGGAGGAAAAAATGGGAAAAGTAGTCGTAATGAATCATCCTTTAATCGCGCACAAGATCGGCATCATCAGAAAAAAGGAGACCGGAACCAGGGAATTCCGCGATATCATTTCGGAAATCGCCATGCTTCTGTGCTATGAGGCGACCAGGGAGCTGGAGCTTGAGGATGTAGAGATCGAGACGCCGATCTGCAAGACCATGACACAGGAGCTCAAGGGCAAAAAGCTGGCAGTCGTTCCGATCCTTCGTGCCGGCCTGGGCATGGTGGAAGGAATGCTCGCCATGATTCCGGCTGCAAAAGTAGGTCATATCGGACTTTACCGCGATCCCGAGACACTCAAGCCTGTGGAATATTACTGCAAGCTTCCCGCAGACTCGGGGGAAAGACATATCTTCGTGGTGGATCCCATGTTCGCGACCGGCGGTTCTGCCATTGCGGCAGTGGATCTGCTCAAGGAGCACGGCTGCAAAAAGCTCTGCTTCCTCTGCATTATCGCAGCGCCTGAAGGCGTAAAGGCATTTACCGAGGCACATCCCGATGTGGACCTCTACATCGGTGCTCTCGATGATCATCTCAATGAACACGGCTATATTGTTCCCGGTCTCGGCGATGCCGGAGACAGAATTTTCGGTACTAAATAACAGATTGCCTGACGATTGTCTGACCGCAGGAGAAAACGACAGGCCGGCTCGGCGCAGGCCGGGGGCTGATCTGACTGTTTGAAGAGCATCGTTCCGACAGGGACAGAAAAGGGGGAAACGAT
Organism: Lachnospiraceae bacterium UBA4380; assembly: GCA_002390025.1. Classification (GTDB taxonomy): domain Bacteria; phylum Bacillota; class Clostridia; order Lachnospirales; family Lachnospiraceae; genus CAG-791. Next base: position 4,705 of record DGRU01000067.1, on the reverse strand, counting down.
GGCTGGAAAAAGAAGCGGATATATTTCATGGGACGAATATTTTATGGCAGTGGCGCAGCTCGCGGGGATGCGGTCCAAGGATCCGAGCACGCAGGTCGGTTCCTGTATTGTCAGCGACGAGCACAAGATCCTGTCTATGGGCTATAACGGACTTCCGACCGGATGCTCGGACGACGATTTCCCCTGGGAGCGGGACGGAAAGCCTCTGATGACCAAATACCCCTATGTGACGCACAGCGAGCTCAATGCCATCCTCAACTTTCGGGGAGGAAGCCTGGAGGGCGCTACCATCTACGTCACACTGTTTCCCTGCAATGAATGTGCCAAGGCGATCATCCAGTCCGGCATCCGCAATGTCGTCTACGACAGTGACAAGTACGCGGAGGCTGACAGCACAATCGCCAGCAAGCGCATGTTTGATGCCGCCGGCGTGACCTACAGGCAATATGAGCGCTCCGGCAGAAAGATCGAGATCTCGCTCTGAGCAGAACAGATCAGCAGAAAACAGCGTACAGAAAAATCCCCCTGTGAGAGGTCCTCACAGGGGGATTTCAATATGCGGTAAAGTATGCGGTAAAGACAGAACCGGAATCAGCTCCGGCAGTCAGCTTTGGGGATCACCTTCGGCGGTCAATTCTGAGGAGCGGTCTCCTCTTTTTTTGTTTCCCCCTTGTACTCGGCAACGATATTCCAGATGCGGTCCGAAGGGATGAGCAGGTCGCTGATCGAGCTGTCGTGGTTCAGGGTGTCGATGATATAGGCGATGAATTTGCTCATATCGCAGCTGTAGTGCCAGGGCTTGTCAAGCAGCTCCTCGGGCTGGTAGATCAGGTTGGTCGTATAGATCCTGTCGAAGACGCCTTCTGCAAAAGCTTTGTCAAATTTGTCCAGACCTTCGGTGAACAGTCCGAAAGTGGCAAAGAAGAAGACACGCTTGGCGCCGCGCTTCTTGAGGGCCTGTGCGACTTCAAGGGCGCTGTCGCCGGAAGAGACCATGTCGTCGATGACGACCATGTCTTTTCCTTCCACGCTGGAGCCCAGGAACTCAAAGGCAACAATGGGGTAGTCGCCGTCGACAAGACGTGTGTAATCCCTGCGCTTGTAGAACATACCCATGTCCAGACCCAGGACGTTGGCAAAATAGACGGCGCGCTTCATGCCGCCCTCGTCAGGGCTGATGATCAGCATATGATCACTGTCGATCTGCAGGTCGTCCACTGTGCTGAGAAGGCCCTTGATGAACTGATATGCCGGCTGGACGGTATCAAAGCCGTTGAGCGGGATCGCGTTCTGTACGCGGGGGTCGTGGGCGTCAAAGGTGATGATATTGTCTACGCCCATGCGGGCCAGCTCCTGAAGAGCGATGGCGCAGTCGAGAGACTCGCGGTCAGACCTCTTGGACTGGAGACTTTCGTACAGATAGGGCATGATGACAGTGATCCTGCGCGCTTTTCCGCCGACAGCTGCGATCACACGCTTGAGGTTTGCGAAGTGATCGTCGGGGGACATGTGATTATCAAAGCCGAACATGCGGTAAGTTTCATGGTAGTTCACTACATCGACCAGGATGTAGAGGTCCATGCCGCGTACAGACTCCGACAGGACGCCCTTGCCTTCGCCTGTTCCGAAACGGGGCTCTTTGGCGTTGATGATGTAGGTGGGACGAAGATATCCGGCAAATGCGGGGCTGTCTTCGTGCTCGTGCTGACGCTCGGCGCGCCACTCCTGAAGGTAATAATCAATTTTCTTTCCCATTGTTTCACAGCCGGAGACGGTGATGAGACCGAGCTGGCCGAAAGGGGCATTGTCCAGTATACGCTTGTCATTTTTTTGGATAGGTTCCATCGGGTTTGCTGTCCTTTCTGAAATACCGGGGTAAAGTGTTGATTGATACATCTTTGCAGGTGTTTATTCTTTCTCTATCACACAGGACCCGCGGGCGGGTCTTGTGTTTTTCTCCGCATACTCTAACAGAATCGTTTCTCTATTACAAGAATATTTTACATTAAGTTTACAGGAAAATTGTACATAAACATTGTATTTTTGAGAAAAACAGGCCGGCAGGCCGGCACGGATCTCATGCCGGAGACGGCTCTTTGGTCATGCGCGGCGCCCTCGGCGTCTGCGCTGCAGCCGGATATCCTTTCCTGTCAGCTTGCAGATCTCATAGGTGCTGGTGATGCGGGAAAATACTCGGTCGGAGTAACGGGCCTGCATCTCCTTGAGAGACAGATTGGTGGATATTATGGTGGGATGCCGGTTGAGCTCCCGTTCGCTGATGCAGGAGAAGAGCTGGGAGGCGACAAAGGCGTTGGTGAATTCTGTCCCCAGGTCGTCGATGATCAGGAGATCACAGTTGTAGAGGTCGCCTGTAAAATCGCGCAGGGCATCCCGCGTTCCGCTGCCGAAGGTGCAGTCGGCGAGCCTGTCAAATAAGGAGGCCGCGCTGAAATAGAGGACGGATTTTCCCTTTTCGATCAGTGCGCGGGCGGCACAGACGGAGAGCATGGTCTTGCCGGTTCCCACAGTCCCGTACAGGTAGAGATTGCGGAATACCCGGTCAAATTCATCCACAAAGCGCTCGCAGGTGCGCCGCGCGTGGCGGAAGCGTTCCAGGTCCTCCCCGGTGTAGTAGGATTCCGAGAGATTTGAGAAGTCCGCGTCTGCCGCCAGCATTTCCAGATTGGACTGGTCATACAGGACGGCAGTTTCTCTTCTGCGCAGGCAGCGGCACTTTTCATGGCCTATATAGCCTGTGTCGCGGCAGTCGGGGCAGTCCCAGGTCATCTCCAGGTAATCGGGAGGAAAGCCGTTCTGCGTCAGAAGCTGTGTGCGCCTGCGCGAGATCTGTGCGGCTGTCTCCCTGAAGGAGGGATGACCGGCGTCGGAACCGCCCTCCTGCGGGGAGGCCGCCAAAAGGCGCTTCCGCAGAAGATCCATGGCAAGGGAGGGAGTCTGCTGCTCCAGCTCCTGCAGCTCGGGGATCCTGGCATAGGCGCGCATGCGGCGCTGATCGAGTTCGTGCCGGTGCCTGTCACGGATCCCTGCATATTCGATCATGATTTGGTCATATTGCTCTTTTTTTAAAGACACGTGAGATACCTTAGGGCAGGTCCTCTGTCAGGTCCTGCGGGTGGAAGGAGTGTTTGGAATATTTATTGACTGGTGAGATGCCCGGCTCTCTGACAGCGGCGGCTGTCACAAGCCTGTGCCGGGCAGAGGGCTTCAACCCTGAAGAAGTTCCTCTTCAAGAGCGTCAAAATCGTAATCGTTCTGCTCGAACTGGTTGAAGCTGTTTGAAGAGAAGGAACGGCCTGCTGTCCTGCCGGTCTTTTTCCGCTCCCGGCGGCATGCGGGGGCAGGCTGCTGTGCGGCGGTCTGTGCATCGGGGCTCTTGTCCCCGGAAGCTTCTTTTCTGCCTTTATTGTCGAAACTGCCTTTATTGTCAAAACTGCTTTTATTGTCGGATCTGCCTTTATTGTCGGAGCGGGAACCCTGTGCGGCGGCCGCTTCAGCCTGTGCAGGTGTCATGATCCCCGCACCGGCCCAGTTTTCCGCCACTTTTTTGATGTAACGGAAATCCTTTTTCCCCCTGTCTATGCAGTACTGCAGGAGATAGTCGATCAGGTCGTCGGAAAAATGCAGCTCTTCGGAGATGCTGTAGATGATCCTGATCTCGTTCAGGGAGAGCGGTTTGCCTATATACTGTTCTATGACAAAGAGGAGGCGTGCCCGGTCCGGACTGGTCTGGAAGCTCTGGAGGGCATCCGTCTCGGAGACAGAAGCGGAAGACGCTTTAACGGGAACAGAGGCCTGCACAGGGCAGTTTCCTCCGGCCGCAGGGCGGAGGAAGGCGTGCTCCGTCGAATATTCCGTCTGCAGGCTGTCCCCGGGTTTGGAAAATGCCAGGACCCGGTTTGTCTCAGTCCTTAAGACATTGACACTGTCAGCGGCAAGGCCCGGCGCCGAACCCGGTCTGACGGGGCGGCACAGACGGATGGAGACGAGCCGGTCCCCATTGTCAAAATCCAGACTCAGCAGGCCCTTCTTCTCCCAGTAGCGAAGAGAGCGCACTACGTCCTTTTCCGTGTGATTGAACTGGTCGGCCATATCGGACACACTGGCAGCGCGGGGCGTGCCCATCATGCGCAGCAGATAGAGATAGACCTTGATCTGCGCATCGTTGGCGCTTTTCATATATTCGTCTATAAAGAGATTCGATACCATGGTCGAATCCGATCCGCTCTCGTTGTAAATGGTGAACACTGTCTTTCCTCCGATGCTGCTTGAAAATGAACTGGTCTGAAAGGCCGCGCGGCTGCCGGCCGGGGATCATTCCCGGGCAGACCGCCGCAGAGCGCCGCAGGCTGTACCCGCAGACTTTTCCTCAAAGCCTGCCGGGGCAGAGTGCGCCCTGATTTGTGGAACATCATCATAACACAGCGGGGGGAAGGTTTGAAATGGTCAATTTGACGATTAATTACGGGGTTCTGGAAGGGCCGGGACCTGGTCTCCTGAATGTGGATAACGGTGAAAATGTGGATAACCCTGGAAAAACGCATACATCCCGCAGGACGATTTCCACAAAGAAAACCGGTCTGCGGGATGGGGATTAATGTGGATTATGTTGATAAGTATGTCAGGAAAGCAGGTTTTTCCCGATTTCACAGACATTTCCGGCACCCATGGTTATCACCAGATCATT
>DGRU01000084.1:4952-8935 GCA_002390025.1 Lachnospiraceae bacterium UBA4380 | reverse complement strand
AATCAAAATCCTGATACCTTCTATATTAATTAGTAAGGCTTCTATAATTAGTATGATCACCCGGTATGATCATCTTAATAAGACGATGCCTGCGCGCTGAAGTGCTCCGGGACGGTCGGAAAGAGCGTATAAATGATACGACACATTCAAGACCCGCTCGGGAGTCTTATAAAACGAAAATAAATTTTGCAAAATTATATTGCCTACTATTTAATTTCTGATGCTCATTCTAATGCATCCGGAAGTAAGAGTCAATAGACATATTGAGGACCTTGTCGCATTTTACCGGCGTGGAATTGTCTTCGCCCGCATCCGTCCTGCTTTTGTCCCGCAGAAGGGAATTGTCTCCGCCAGCATCCGTCCCGCAGACAGGAATTGTCTTCGCCCGCACCCGTCCTGCCTTTGTCCCGCAGACGGGTAATCACTGTGATGATTTATTTCAAAGATGCCGGCCGGGCGGTGACGGGCAGGAAAACAGGCCAAATCATAAGAAAAAACGAAATCTGCACGTCTATTGACGGTATCTTTGACGCTGGTTATGCTTAAATACTATTGATATAGTATCATGTTACAGTTAGCATGTGCTTAGAATGTGATGACTGCGGACTGATTGCCGGCTCGGGACTTTGATGCGGGCCGGAGCGACTGTCCCAAGGTCTGACAGCACAAAATCATAGAGTAAAGCACAGGAACAAGATGAGAAGAAGACTCGGCAATATATTATTGACGCTGGCCTTTGTCGTAGGAATCGCCCTGATTGCGTATCCGTCATTCAGTGACTGGTGGAACTCCTTCCATCAGACGCGGGCGATCGCAGGGTATATGGCTCAGGTTGCAAACATGGACAAAGAGGAATTCGACCGCATGTGGGCGGAAGCGGAGGCCTTTAACGACTATCTGGCAAAAAAACCAGGCCGTTTTAATCTGACAGATGAGGAACTGGCAACCTACAACAGTATCCTGGACGTCACCGGAACCGGCATCATGGGATATATTGATATCCCCAGCATCAAGGTTTCTCTTCCGGTCTATCACGGAACAGATGAAGCGATTCTTCAGATCGCAATCGGACATATAGAGGGAACTTCCTTCCCAATCGGCGGCGAGGGGACGCACAGTGCCGTGTCAGGACACAGGGGACTGCCGTCCGCTAAATTGTTTACCGACATTGACCAGCTGCAGGCGGGAGACAAATTCCTGCTTCAGATACTGGACAGAACCCTGACCTACGAGGTCGACCAGATCCGCATCGTGCTCCCCCAGGAGCTTCAGGACCTTGAGATTGATCCCAACCAGGATTACTGTACTCTGATCACATGTACTCCTTATGGCGTCAATACACACAGGCTGCTCGTCCGCGGGCACCGCGTGGATAATGATGATACTGACGCGACGCGCATCACAGCGGACGCAATGCGTTTCGAACCCGTGATCGTGGCACCGTTGGTCGCAGCTCCTATTCTTTTCGTCCTTCTGATCATCCTGCTTGTTTCCACCAGCAAATGGAACAGACAGCGCAGAGCACACCTCTCAAAGGATGAACTCAGGAATGTGATCGAGGAGATGGCGTCGGCAGACACACCAGATACGCCGGATGAGGAGTAACAGCATGTGCCCGGTGAACGTCAGCTGCAGACTGATTGCAGCAGAACATATTGACATAGACTGTCAGAAAAAAAGTTTTTTCAGGAAGTAACAACCAAGACAGAGGAGGGAATGTATCCATGAAAGATGAAAGAAACGTCCGGCGCAGCCGGGCGGCAGGCCGCAAGTGGCAGCCTGTGGCAATATTACTGGCAGCAGTACTCATGGTACTTTCCGTGCCGTTTGGTTCCAGATCCGCCCGCGCTGTGGATTTGGATCAGAACTGCAGCCTCAAGATCAATCCCGGCAATTCCATAGTTGCTGATGATATTGCGACTGCGAATGTCGTGATTGATCTGTACCGCGTGGCAGATGCAGTGCCGGTCACAGGTTTTGACACTTATGACTGGCAGGTAAACGAGCCTTTTTCCTCGATTACCATCGACAAGAAAATTGACGGTGAGGGCTGGAAGAAGCTTGCACAGCAGGCGGCTGATATCGTGCTCGGCACAGCGCCTGCCGGCAAGACGGAGTGGGATCCCTCCGCTACAGCCGGAGCCATTGACTCCACCCTGAAAGTGCTGGACAAGGATCCGACCCAGCCGATTACCGATCTCCCTGCAGGACTGTATCTGATCATCGCGCGCGGCAGCAATATCACAGAGTATGCCGGCACTGTGACGGATGAGACAACAGGAACGACAGGTACGGTCACGATCGCGAAATCCAGAGGCTTCAAGTACAGCTTTTCACCGGAACTGATCTCTATGCCGACCAAAGCGGCGGACGAGACCGGCGTCATCAATACGGCGAACCCCGGTCCCTGGATCTACTTTGCGGAAGACGGTGCGGAAGTGACACTCAAGCCTTCCCAGGAAGTCAATCTCGGCCCCCTGAAGATCGTCAAGAATCTGGAAGATTACGCACAGCGCGAGAAGACGACCGACGGCCAGAGCCGCAAGATCAAGGATCCTGCGACCTTTATTTTCAAAGTGGTTGTTTACGAAGACGAGACCAAAGCCAAGGTTATCTTCCAGGATTATGTCTCCATTGTATTCGATGCCTACGGCAGCCAGAGCGCCACGATCAACGGTCTTCCGGCCGGAGGATATGCAGAGGTCACAGAGGAGTACTCCGGCAGAGTATATACCATCGAGCCGGGAGCCAAGAACGCTGTGATCGTAGCGGAAGGCGAAGAAGATGCTCCGGCGACTGTAGAGTTTACAAACTCCTACACAAACAAAGAGCCCGGCGGCGGTTCTGTAACAAACCGCTTCTCCTACGGGGAGAAGGACGGATGGACTCTCAACAAGGTCAAGGATGACACCGATGATGCCATCGCGAATCCTGACAAAACCTGGGGTGATCAGTAATAGGAGGGCACTGACATATGGATAAGCATATGGAAAAAGAGAAGAATATTGAAGCCCTCCGCGAAGGGTATAAGGAAACAGAGACTTCCGTTTCCGCAAATAAGAGAAGCCGCAGAGCTTTCCGCACATGGATGTACACCGCCATTGCAGTTATGCTCGTCATGAGCGCTGTGATGGGAAGCGCATGGGCTTACTTTACAACCTATGCGAAGGCCAAGGGCGGCGTGACACTGAAACTCGGGCATGAAGAACATATCGACGAGGAGTTCGAAGACTGGGAGAAGATCATCAATCTGACCAGCACGGAAGACTCCAACGAAGTCTATCTGCGTGTGAAAGCCTTCTGCGCTGAGTATGATGTCACTTACGGGAATTCGCAGAACTGGACAGAGGGCGAAGAGGACTGGATGTACTATAACAAGACTCTGGCTCCCGGCAAGAGCCTCTCGGACAGCGGCGATGAGCTCAAGGCCAAGATTAACAATGTTCCCAAGAGCGGAGACGAGGGCCTTGAGGACGGCAAGACATTCAATGTCATCATTGTCTATGAGTCCATGGAAGTCCAGTATGAAGAGAAGACGGGCAGGAAACTTTCCGCACAGGAAGCCGACTGGAGCAGAGAGCTTGAGACAACCCGGACAATTACGAAGCTGGGAGGTGGGGAATGATGAAAAAGTTTAGTAAATGGATCACCTCGCCGACTGCTACGATCGCTCTTTTCGCTGTGGCGGCAGGCCTGCTGCTGTTCTCAACGATCGGCGGCGCATATGCAGCCCTCACCTATTTTTCCGAGACCTATGTAGGCCAGATGGAACTGAAGGATATCGGCGTTACGCTGATGGAGAAGGGTGAGCACGATAATGCGGCGAAGGCAGTCGCCTATCGCGATTACATCAAGAATTCTCAGGATGAGTGGAGAGAGACCGAGGGCGAGAGCCACACGGGCGTTCTGCTGACAGGACTGCTGGCTGAGGATGAAGTGTTTGTCCCCGGCAAGACCTACAAAGAGGAGATCAGCTGCGCCAA
>DGRU01000084.1:0-4817 GCA_002390025.1 Lachnospiraceae bacterium UBA4380 | reverse complement strand
AAGGCAACAAGGTCTTCACAAAGGAGAAAGATACGGATTATACGACTCCTGAACTGACTCCTGATCTGATCAAATTTACATTCCCGAATAACGGCACCTGGCTTCTGGACACACAGAACAGTTCCGAGACAGAAGAGCGCCAGATCTACTATTACAGCAAGCTTCTGCCGGCAGGGTCCGATACGACAGGAACTCCTCTTACAGATACACTGACAGTTGATCCTTCCGTCACACTCAGGACGACCAAGACCATTTCGGACGATGGCAAGACCATCACAACGAGTTATGACTATGACGGATGGCAGTTCTGCATTGAAGCGACTGTCGATGCAGTACAGGATCACAATGCAGAGGATGCGATCAAGAGTGCATGGGGACGCGATGTAACCATCTCTGACGGCACACTGCAGCTTGACTGACGGGAAAGGAGGAATTTTTACAAATGGAAAAACGTAAAAGTATGAAAAAATTACTCCTGTCCTCTGTGGCTGTACTGATTCTTACATTCGCAATCGCCATGAGCGCGATGGCAGAAGTGATCCCTCCGCTTGATGAGTATCATGTAACATTCACAGACGATGCGAAGATGAAGAGCAACTTCAAATCTTCTGATATTTTTGAGCAGGCATCCGCTATGCAGCCGGGCGATTACACGGATATCGTCCTCAGTGTCAAGAATGAGCATAAAGCTACAACCCATTGGTATATGACCAATGATGTCCTCAAAACTCTCGAGGACACACGCGACGCAGCTGCGCTTTCGGGCGGTGCGTATACCTACAGACTTGCCTACAAGAGCGATGCTACCGGTAAAGAGACGGTCATCTTCTCAAGTGAAGTGGTCGGCGGCGATAATGTAAGTGAGGCCGGAGAAGGCCTCCTTGAGGCGACCGATGCACTGGATGAGTGGTTCTATCTTGATTCACTGGCGACCGGACAGGGCGGCACTCTTACACTGCATGTCGCACTTGACGGCGAGACCCAGGGCAATGACTATCAGGATACTCTTGCCAGGCTTCAGATGAACTTTGCAGTCGAACTTCAGCCTGAAAAGGAAGTTCCTCCGAAAGAGCCGGATGAAAAACACGGCACTCCCAAAACGAAATCCACGGGTTCTAAAAAAAGGAAGGTCGTTAAGACCGGAGATTACACGAACTATACTCCGTATCTGATCGCAGCAGGCGTCAGCGGACTGGCTCTTCTTCTCCTTGCAATCTACAGCCTGCGTGAGAGACGCAGACAGAGAGGAGGCAACGCATGAGCAGGATGAACAGAAAGGAACGCAAAAATTTCCTTATGCGGGTCGGTGCTGTGCTGATTGCGGTCTGCATGGTTGCAGCGCTTGCGCTTCCTGCATTTGCAGCGGATACCTCTGCGGAAAATGAGCCTTATAAATATACTGTTCGCATTTTCCCCGGCGATAAGGGTACGATCAATGGAAGTACAGATCCAATCGTCAAGGAAGTAGAAGCCAATTATTCCTGGACCCGCGGCGACTTTGACTGCCTGAATCAGGCGGCCTCCAAGACCGACAGATATTATGTCACCGGAATGCGCGAAAGCGGACGGGACAATAATACCAATACACTTTATAAGAGCGGCAACTTTACTGTAGACAGGGATATCGATCTGGTGGTCTCTTACGGGATCAAGGGCAGCGACGTTCCCTATACGATCAATTATGTAGAATACGGTACCAACAAGGTCCTTCGTAAATCCGAGACCTATCACGGGAATGACGGAGATCAGCCTGCAGTCGCCTATCTTTATGTAGAAGGGTATGTTCCTCAGTACGAGGTCATGACCGGTACAATTAAAGCCGGATCCTCCAATGAGTGGACATTCTACTATATCAGCCTGGACAAGTATAAAGCCGGCGGTTCTGCCAGCACACAGTCCAAGGGCAGTGTGAAAACACAGAGCACAGGAACTGCAAAGACCGGCGGCAGCGGCACGACCTCAACCGGCGGCAGCGGCACGACCTCAACCGGCGGCGGCACTTCAGCCGGCGGCACATCGACCGGCAGCGGCACAAAGACCGGCGGCAGCACATCTACGGCTGCCGGCACACAGGGCACACAGACTGCTGAGGGCAGCCCTGCAGCAGGCGGCGGCACTGTGACAACAAGCGGTTCCGCAACAGGTACCGACGGCGGTACTCTGCTGGCCAGCAACGGCACTGTCAATACCCTCAAGAACGGACCTGTTGAGATCGTCGATCTTGATAAGACACAGGTACCCCTCACAGAGTATACCGGTGAGGAAGAAGGCGAGAAGGACATCAACAGCGAAATTACCCCCAGTGAGACACAGGGCGTTGTACGCGCATCCGGAATGTCCGGTCCTGTCAGGATCATCATTGGAATGGCAGTTGTTGTCATCATTGCCGGTGCAGGCTGGTTCTTCCTCAGGAAGGTTGCCGGCAGCAGAGACGAGTGAAAGCTCTGATGTTTTTACTCTGATTAAAGGAATCGGGTCACAGGACTGACGGTGAACAAAATATTGTTCCGGTATAGATTACCTTACTGAGTTCTGGAGATACCGAAATTAGAAAGCAGAAATCCCGCAGCCACGCGGCTGCGGGGTTTTTCGTTCACAGAAAAGACGGGCGGATTGAAAAAGAATGGCTAAAAAGCAAGCTGAAAATCAGGACAACAGAAAGCAGGCGGGCAAAGGTACTTATCCCCGTAAAGCGGGATTGCTGATCTATGTACCTGCTCTCTGCAATGTAATCGGCACCCTCATGCTCCTGGTGGTGATTGCGGCTGCCGCTCCGCTCACAATCCCGAATTTCCTGGGATATGATGTTTATAATGTCGTCAGCGGATCTATGGAGCCGACGGTTCCAATCGGAAGCATCATATATGTCAAGGAGATCGATCCTTCAGAGATCGAATCAGGAGATATTATTGCTTTCAGAGGCGGCGACAGTATTATCATGCATCGTGTGGTAACGAATAAAGTCGTTGAAGGTACCTTTGTGACCAAGGGAGATGCCAATGAAGGGGAGGACATGAATGATGTGCCCTACGACCACCTGGTTGGCATCGTCGTGCGGCATATCCCGATTCTCGGCCAGTTGCTGACTCTCTTCGGAAGTACCTTCGGACGAATCTGTATGGTCTGCTTTGCAGCGTGCGGCGCATTGCTGAATATTCTGGGAAGCCGCTTCCGCGACGCACTGGAATATGAAAGGGAAATAGAACGGGAGAGGGAAAAACTCCTGGCAGAAGCTGCAAAGAAAAAAGGGGGTGCAGATGAGTGCGGTTAATTCACAACTCTATATCGGCACACCGAACGGAATAGTCCTGCATGCAGAGAGAGGAGCCGGTCATGCCATCAGGGGCTGGTTCTATCACGCCTACAGCAGAGAAGAGGTTCCATTTGAAAATGCTGACCAGATGATATTCAGGATGGAAGAGTTTTTTGACAGTATCCAGTATCCTCATCCGTCGACGAATATCCGGACATTTGCAGAGACCAGCAAAAAGAGTGACAAGGGCAGGTTCGACTGGGCCAAGGGGCAGCTGCACACCGGCACCGGCCGCAGGTTAAATAAGAGGGAGAGAGTGATGGACGATCAGGAATTACTCAGCAAACACGGTGACCTTGGATCATTTATCATTCGGGTTCAGCACAGGCAGAACAGCAGTATGCAGGGACGCCTGACGTGGGTCGATAAAAATAAGACTGTTTTTTTCCGCTCTGCCTGGGAAATGATCCGACTGATTGACAGTGCTCTTGAGGAGACCGGACAGGAGCAGGAAGATGATCTTCCCAGCTGGGAAGAATGATCGTATTGCGGGCACCGCTCCGGCGGACGGCAAGATCAAAAGAGTAATGAAAGAGCCGGGGATTCCCGGTTCTTTTTTTGCATGGAAGAGGAATCGAGTCTGGACGGTTTGATATGAAAATGGTATGCTATAAGTTGGCTGTACTAAACAGGTTATAGTACGCGGTTAGTATTACTTCAGCAGAGAGGAAGTTTTTAGAATGATTCATTTCGGAAAGCATAAAATAGAGCGCAACGACCCTTGCTGGTGCGGAAGCGGACGTAAATATAAATCCTGTCATATGCGCTTTGACGAGAAGCTCAGGCAGTTTCAGATAGCCGGAGCCATTGTTCCGGATCACAGTATTCTGAAGACACCGGCACAGGTGGACGGGATCAGGAAGAGTGCGGAGATCAATATGGCCTGCCTGGATGCAGTGACAAAAGAGATCGGTGCGGGTATGCCCACCGAGGATATTGACCGCATTGTATATGAGACCACCGTCAATATGGGCGGCATCCCCGCGCCTCTCCACTATGAGGGCTTTCCGAAGAGTGTGTGCACATCCATCAATGACGAGGTCTGCCACGGAATCCCGGATACCAGACATATTCTGAAGGACGGAGATATCATCAATGTCGATTGTTCGACCATCCTGAACGGGTATTTTTCCGATTCCTCACGAATGTTCTGCATCGGAGAGGTTTCCCCCGAGAAAAAGCGCCTTGTCGAAGTCACAAAGGAATGCGTGCAGATCGGTCTTGAGAATGTCATTCCCTGGACCTATCTGGGAGATATGGGCAGCAAAGTCCATGCCCATGCTGTCGAAAACGGCTACACGGTCGTCCGCGAGATCGGCGGCCACGGCATCGGACTTGAGTTCCATGAAGATCCATTTGTCAGTTACGTGTCCGAGCCGGGCACAGAGATGCTGATGGTTCCCGGAATGGTCTTTACGATCGAGCCCATGGTCAACATGGGAACAGACAGGATCTTCCAGGACGCTGAGAACGGCTGGACCATCTATACGCAGGACCACAAACC
>DGRU01000201.1:795-6352 GCA_002390025.1 Lachnospiraceae bacterium UBA4380 | reverse complement strand
TACTGGTTCCAGATATTCACCATGCGGTTGAGCTTATCATCGCTGCTGTCAATCCGGAAACGGGCCAGGAGGGAATCCCAGTAGCCGGTGAGGGCCGCCAGTGCTTCGTCTACCTGCTCATCCGTCTGAAAGCGCTCCAGAAGACGGTCGGCCGGCGCTTTATTGATGATGCCGGGCGCCTCAAACTTGTCCTCCACGGGGTTTTCGCAGAATCCCAGCACAAAGATCATGGATGTGCTCTCCCCCGGGCAAAGGCGGACGGACAGGTGATGGCTTCCCACCGGAGCCCAACCGTGCGCGATGCTGTTGCGGCTCTTTCCCTCCATCACAGCCTGAGGAGACGCGGCGCCCCTGTAGAGACCGACGAAATCGTCCCGGCTGGTGTCGAATCCGGCCAGATCCCGGTTTACTGAGAATACAGCATAGTGATTCCTTCTCTCCCGGTACTCCGTCTTGTGGTAGATCCGGCTGCCGCAGACTTCCACCTCTCCCGTGGAAAAGTTTCGCTGGAAATTGGAGGAGTCGTCCTCCGCGTTCCACAGGCAGAACTCCACATAGCTGAAAACATCGAAAACCTTTTCGCTGTCACTCTTGTTGGTGAAAGTCAGCCTGTTGATCTCGCAGGCTGCATCCAGCGGCACGAAAACCTCCTGCTTTGCAGCCAGCTGATTCTTTTCGGAAGTGATCACAGTGTATCCGAGGCCGTGTCGGCAGCTGTATTCGTCCAGTTCTGTCTGGACAGGCTGCCAGCCGGGGTTCCACACTGTATCCCCTTCTTTTATATAGAAATAGTGCCCGCCGCAGTCCATGGGACTGTTGTTGTAGCGGTAACGTGTCAGACGAAGGAGTTTTGCGTCCTTATAAAAGCAGTAGCCGCCTGAAGTATTGGAGATCAGACGGAAAAAATCCTGAGTTCCCAGATAATTGATCCAGGGGAGCGGTGTCCTGGGGTTCGTAATTACATATTCTCTCTTCAGATCATCAAAATAACCGTACTTTCCCATACTCGCTGTTATGACCTCCCGTTCGCAAATATATATGGATAAACTACATATGCTGTCGTGTTTACATGATCTCAGCCTTCGTTTTTTGTTTTGCGAAATCGTTTTCGACCCGCAGTAAAACAAGCTTCGGCTCTTCCCTCGAAGTATAAGGCAAAACAAGTAAAAAAGCAATCAAAAGGCAGTAATTATCTGTAAAATTAGGAGTTTTCACTAAAATTAAGGCTGATTTATTATTAATTTTGTCGGGTTGCTTTTTCCTCTCCGCGGCCTTACAATGGATTTACGAAAACGTATTCGGAAAGTTCAATCGATCATTTCGAGAGACCAGAACAACCGACAACAGGGGAAGGATAAAAGATGGGAAGCGGAAAGCGCAATGTTACTATCAAGGATATATCCCTGCAATGCGGTGTTTCTGTTGCAACTGTGAGTAAGGCCCTGAATAATTACGGAGACATCGCACCGGAAACCGCGGAACTTGTCAGGAAAACTGCCAGGGAGATGCATTACATACCAAACACGGCCGCCAGACAGCTGAAGACAAACGCTTCGCATAACATCGGCGTTCTGTTTATAGATGAAATGAACTCCGGCCTGAAACACGAATATTTCTCCGCAATCCTGGATGCCGCAAGAGCCGAGGCGGAAAGCCTGGGATATGACATTACTTTCATCGGCAAAAATATGGGCGGCACACAGATGACCTATCTGGAGCACTGCCAGTACAGAAAAGTTGACGGCGTGCTGATCGCAAACGTGGATTTTTCTGATGCGGGAATCATCGAGCTGGTCAAGAGCGGAGTTCCGGTGATCACCATCGACTACGCGTTTGACAGCACCAGCTGTGTGATGTCGGACAACATGGAAGGCTGTTATGCCCTCACTTCTCATCTGATTGAAAAAGGGCACAGAAAAATAGCTTTTATCCACGGTGAGAGGACCTCGGTGACAAACAAGAGGCTTGTAGGGTTTAACCGGGCGCTGATGGATCACGGGATCGTACCGGATGATCGTTATATCGTCCAGGGGCGTTTTCACGATCCCAAGAAAAGCCGCGAGGCAACCAGATATCTGATGGAGCTGCCTGATCCGCCTACAGTCATCATGTACCCGGACGATTTTTCCTATATCGGCGGCATGACAGAGCTGGAAAAAATGGGGCTCTCGGTCCCCCAGGATGTCAGCACAGCCGGTTATGACGGCATTCCCATCAGCCAGTTTCTCCGCCCCAAGCTGACGACCTATCATCAGGACGCGGAACAGATCGGAAGAGTTTCCGCCCGAAAGCTTGTCGAAACGATCGAGAACAAGAAGACCTGCATTCCTGAAGAGATCTCTGTTTCAGGATATGTTCTGGAAGGAACCAGCGTAGCATCCATATCGGCCGCCCCCTGACCGGGATCCCGTTTAGACTGTGTCCTGCGTCAGCGTGACCTGCGGTGCTGCTTCTGTATAGAGGAACGGTTCAACATTGGTATTTCATTCAGATAAAAATCAGTCTGTCATGAAAGGAGTAGTTATGAAAAAGAAAGCTATCAGTATCTTAATGGCCGGCATCATTGCCGCATCACTCGCTGCATGCGGCTCCGGCGGCGCTGCATCTTCTACTGCAAAAGAGGATGCCGGAGCGACTGCCAAAGAGGCAGTAGCCGAGGAGGGCGGCGAAGGAAAAGTCCTCAACATCCAGTGCTGGAATGATGAGTTCGCCAGAAGAATGAGCGACCATATGCCCGGCTACGTAGCTGCTGACAAGGCCGATGCAACAAAGGGCGGCAAGCTCGGTGATATCGAAGTCAGATTCGCAGTCACCCCTTCCACAGACAATGCATACCAGAACAATCTGGACGCTCTTCTTCCGGAAAATGCGGATGCCGCTGCTGACGAAAAGGTAGATATCTTCCTGGTAGAGGCGGATTACGCACTCAAATATGTGAACACACCTGTTGCTCTCCCGGTCTCCGATCTGGGCATCACCGAAGAGGAACTGGCTAATCAGTATCAGTATACAAAGTCTATTGTTACCGACGAAGAAGGCAACCTGAAAGGTCTGAGCTGGCAGGGATGCCCCGGCGTTCTGATCTACAACAGGGATATCGCCAAGGAAGTTCTCGGTTCCGATGATCCCGATGAAGTCCAGAAGGCAGTCGCTGACTGGGATACCTTTAAGCAGACAGCTGACAAGCTGAAAGAAAAAGGCTACAAGATGACATCCACCACCAACGATACCTATCGTGTATTCTCCAACAACGTCTCCACTCCCTGGGTCGTCGACGGAAAGATCAATGTGGATGAGAACATCAAGAAATGGGTAGACATGTCCAAGGAAATGGTCGATGCCAACCAGACCGGAACCGCCGATCTGTGGTCTGAAGACTGGTCCAAGGGTTTTGCCAAGGACGCTGACGTATTCTGCTACTTTGGACCTGCATGGCTGATCAACTTCTCCATGGGCGCAGTCGATGACGGCGTCAACGAAGATGACGGTTCCCGTACATTCGCAGGCGGCTGGGGCGCCACTGTAGGACCTCAGAGCTTCTACTGGGGCGGCACATGGATCTGCGCTGCTGCAGGCACAGACAACCCCACTGCTGTTGCTGATATCATGAGACAGATGACCACTAACGAAGAAGTTCTGAAAGACATCGTCAAGGTAGACAATGACTTCGTCAACAACAAACCTGCAATGGAAGCTGCTGCTACTGACGACAGCTTTGCCTTCAAGCCTCTCGGCGGCCAGAATCCTCTGGGAATGTTCTGCGAAGGTGCCGACAAGATCGACCTCTCCAATCTTTCCGAGTATGACCAGGGCTGCAACGAGTCCTTCCAGCTGGCTATGAAGGAGTACTTCGAAGGAAATGCATCCTATGACGATGCACTCCAGGCATTCTACAAATCCGTCACTGAGAAGTATCCCGAGCTCAGCTATTGATCAATCTGCTGATCAATCTGCCCGAATGAACAGCCTGTTAATAATGTTAATAAACTGATGGATCAATCACCCCGGCGGGAAGCACCAAGGCCGTCAGTATAAAGATCAATGACATCAGTTTTGAACGGGCCAACCATTAGAAATTTCCTCCTTGATAACTTCTGCGTGCCCCTTCCTCCCGAAGGAGCACGCAGCAGTTTTATACAAATCATTCAAACACCTACAGTGCGGAGAAGAGTTATGAAAGAAAAGAAGACAGGAAATGCATTACGCCATAATCGCTGGGGATACTTTTTTCTGATTCCCTTCTTTGTCGTATTCATCATTTTTCAGTTGATCCCGCTCGTAACGACGATCTACAACAGTTTTTTTGAGCACTACTTCAGGAACGGACTGACTGAAGTCGGACCGAATTTCGTAGGCTTTGAGAACTACAAGACACTGCTGAGCTCCGGAGATGTCATGATCTATTTCAAGAACACCATGATCATGTGGATCATGGGCTTTGTTCCCCAGATCGTCATCTCTCTCCTGCTGGCAGCCTGGTTTTCAGATCCGTCTCTGCGGCTCAAGGGAAAAAAGTTTTTCCAGTCGGTCATTTATCTGCCCAACCTGATCATGGCTTCCGCATTCTCAATGCTCTTCTTTGCCCTGTTTGCCGAGACCGGTCCCATCAATTCCATGCTGATGCAGATCGGCCTGATCAGTGAACCCTACAAGTTCCTCTCTCACGTCGTCAGCGCGCGCTCTCTCATAGCGTTCATGACCTGCCTCATGTGGTTCGGCAATACAACCATCCTGCTGCTGGCAGGCATGCTGGGTATCGACCAGTCACTCTATGAGGCTGCGCAGGTTGACGGCGCGTCCTCAACACAGATCTTTTTCAAGATCACACTGCCTATCCTGAGGCCGATCCTGCTGTATGTGGTGATCACTTCCCTGATCGGCGGCCTGCAGCTGTTCGATGTCCCCCAGATCCTGACAAACGGACAGGGCGGACCGAACAGATCCACGATGACGCTGATCATGTATCTGAACAAGCATCTGTACAGCAAAAACTACGGCATCGGCGGTGCTCTCTCGGTCATCCTGTTCTTCATCACAGGTGTCCTGAGTATCATCGTCTTCCGGGTCAATACCAAATCGCAGCAATAAGCGGATCCGGGGACAAAAGAGCATAACAGTGAAAAAGAAAGAGGAGGGAGAAAGACATGACAGAAAAGAAAGATGACAGGAAAACCAGGAGCTTCAGCCTGAGCGTCGGCACAAGGCGCATCATAGCCTATATCGTACTTGTGCTCCTCACGATCCTCTGTCTCTTCTGGTTCTATGTGCTGTTTGTCAATGCGACCAGATCCAAAGCGGAGCTGAATCACGGATTTACACTGATCCCCAGCAAATACGCGGGAAAGAACCTCTACAATCTGCTCCACAACAGCAATCTGCCCATCCTCACAGGTCTGCTGAACAGTTTTCTGATCGCGTCCTGCACGGCAGTTGTGAGCACATATTTTTCGGCAATGACGGCCTATGCCATTCACGCCTACGACTTCAAATTAAAAAAAGCTGCTTTCACCTTTATCCTGGCGATCATGATGATCCCGACACAGGTCACCGCCCTCGG
>DGRU01000201.1:0-674 GCA_002390025.1 Lachnospiraceae bacterium UBA4380 | reverse complement strand
CCTGCCATCGCAGCGCCTGCCGTATTTTTCTACATGAAACAGTATATGGAGGCCAACCTGCCGATGGAGCTGCTGGAGTCGGCGCGTATTGACGGCGCGGGCGAACTGAGGACCTTCAATCAGATTGCTCTTCCCATGATGAAACCAGCTATCGCCGTACAGGCTATCTTCTCTTTCGTCACCAGCTGGAACAACTACTTTATTCCCGCACTGGTACTGAAGTCCGACAGCAAAAAGACACTGCCGATCCTGATCGCGACTCTGCGCTCTGCGGATTTCCTGAAATTTGACATGGCACAGGTATATATGTTCATCTTCATGGCCATCCTCCCTGTCATCGTCGTATACCTCTTCATGGCCAGGAGCATCGTTTCCGGACTGACGGCCGGCGCCGTGAAGGGATAAAAGATCTGTAAACAGATAAAACAGGAAAGAAAAAACAAAGAAGTTCTTCACCGGGTCCCCTCCCCGGGTGAGGAACTTCTTTTTTGTGCGCTGCTGCTTTTGTATACTCCTGCCATTTGCTCTCCTGTTCTAACAGGAAAAGGCAGGACATCGGGTCGATGTCCTGCCTCGCAGTGCAGTAGAAGGGTTCTGCATCCCCGGTTTATGCAGGAGGTAATTACAATCTTTATTACCGAATCCTCAAGCCTTTATTTCTGAATTCTCATGCC
>DGRU01000171.1 GCA_002390025.1 Lachnospiraceae bacterium UBA4380 | reverse complement strand
AGGCCAATATGAACAAGGCGCACCGCGACCGCATCGCATTCATGCGCATCTGCTCCGGCCGCTACGAGATCGGCATGGACGTCCGCCACGTACAGTCCGGACGCGTCCAGCGCCTCTCCCAGCCCCAGCAGCTCATGGCCAGCGACCGCAAGATACTCGATGAAGCCTTTGCGGGCGACATCATCGGCGTCTTTGACCCCGGCCTCTACTCCATCGGCGACACCTTCTGCCTGCCCAAAAAGAACTTCCGCTACGAAGGAATCCCGACCTTCGCGCCCGAGCACTTTGCCCGCGTCCGCCAGGTCGACACCATGAAGCGCGACCAGTTTGTCAAGGGCATCAGCCAGATCGCCCAGGAGGGCGCCATCCAGATCTTCCAGGAATACAACACCGGTATGGAAGAGATCATCTGCGGCGTCGTCGGCATGCTGCAGTTTGACGTCCTCAAATTCCGCTTAAAGAGCGAATACAACGTCGACATCATCCTGGAGACCCTGCCTTACGAGCACATCCGCTGGATCGTCAACCGCGACATCGATCCCATGAAGATCACCGGCACCACCGACATGAAGCGCATCCGCGACCTCAAGGGCAACCCCCTCCTCCTCTTCATCAACCCCTGGTCCGTCGGTATGGTCCTGGACCGCAACGAAGGCCTCGTACTCGAGAACTTCTCCAAGAACTGATCTTTTCTTTCCGGGAACTGATCCTTTCATAAGTCACCCTGCCCTTATTTCAGGAACGGGTGACTTATTTTCCGGAAACTGTTTTAGTCGAAGGAGCCGGTAATCCTGGGAGCAGGCATTTTTCCGCAATTATCCGGAACCCAACCAGAATTGATTTGTCGCTATGCAAATTACAGGAATTCTGATAAAATAAATCCTGATGACTTTGTAATCGTTCCCTCATTTCAAGTTGGAGGTTTTATATGGCACAGGAAAAAAAGGCAAGCACAGTAGCAGATATCGGAACTGTCAAAATTGCTGACGATGTCGTGGCAATGATTGCCGCATTCGCAGCTCTGGACGTTGAAGGCGTAGCCTGCCTTCCCGGCGATGTATCCCGCGAGATCATCAGCAAGGGCGGCATGAAGAAGATCGCCAAGAGTGTCCATGTGGATGTGACCCGCGAGGGTGTCAAGGCCGAGCTCTCCATCATCGTGGAGTACGGCTACAACATCCCCACCACCAGCAGCCGCGTGCAGAAGCGCGTCAAGAATGCCATCGAAGAGATGACAGGCCTTGCCGTGATCGATGTCGACATTCACATTGCAGGCATCTCCATCCCGGACTAAATACGCGCAGTACACAGACAGCAGTAAATTCGACTGTCAGCCCGGTACACTGGCGGCAATATTTTTAACTGTCAGCTCAGTACAGGCGGACGTTCATTCAACTGTCGACTCAGAACAAAGACAGCAATCCATCTGACAAACAGATTCAAAAATCAAACTATCATAAGGCGAGGAATTAACCACAGGCATGAAACAAAGGGCGTTTAAAGAACAGGTATTCAAGCTTCTTTTCAGGGCGGAATTCAATACAAAGGAAGAGCTGCTCGAGCAGCTTCCGTTCTATTTTGAAGCGGGAGATATGACAGTGTCCGAAGAGGACCGCGGCAAAATAGAAGAGAGACTGACTGCAGTCCTGGATAACCTTCCCCAGATCGACGCACAGATCGCTTCCAAGCTCAAAAACTGGAAGCCCGAGCGCATCGGAAAGGTGGAACTCGCCGTGATCCGCATGACGGCCTACGAGCTGCAGACTGATACAAAGACTCCTGTCGGCCTCATTATCAACGATGCCGTGGAAATTGCCAAGAAATTCGGACAGGACGGCGCGGGACAGTTTGTAAACGGTGTTCTCGCCTCCTTTGTCCAGGACAGAGAGTCCTGACGGACCATGGATTGACCACATGCGAAATGTTTATTCCGTCTCCCAGATCAATGCATATATCCGCCGCATGTTCACGGAGGATTATCTGCTGCACAGCGTGCTGGTCCGCGGAGAAGTGAGCAACTGCAAATACCACGCTTCAGGTCATATTTATTTCACTTTAAAGGATGCCTCCGGGACGTTGTCCTGCGTCATGTTCGCAGGCCGTCGAAGGGGGCTCTCTTTTCATATGCAGAATGGTGACCAGGTCATCGCTGCAGGCTCTGTGGATGTCTACGCAAAGACGGGAAGCTACCAGCTCTATGCAAGCCAGATCATCCGTGACGGAGTGGGAGCCCTGGCGGAGCGCTTCGAACAGCTCAAAAAAAAGCTTCTTGAGCAGGGGATGTTCGATGCATCCTACAAACAGCCCATCCCCTCCTATGTCAGGCGTCTGGGCGTTGTGACAGCTGCAACCGGCGCCGCCGTCAGGGATATCATCCAGATTGCCAAGCGCCGCAATCCCTACATCGAGATCATCCTCTATCCGGCGATTGTACAGGGCGATGCCGCTCCGGACAGCATCATCCGCGGCATTCAGACCCTGGACAGAACAGGCGTTGACGTCATCATCATCGGAAGAGGGGGAGGCTCCCTGGAAGACCTCTGGGCCTTCAACGAAGAGCGCGTCGCAGAGGCCGTCTTTGACTGCGCGACCCCCATCATTTCCGCTGTCGGACACGAGACAGATACCGTCATCACCGACTTTGTCGCCGATCTGCGCGCACCGACCCCGTCGGCCGCCGCCGAACTGGCTGTCTTTGACCTCTACCGCTATGACGGGGACCTGGACAGATTCCGCCGAAGACTCGACGACACCATGTCGGCAAAGATCCTTTCGCAGAGAAACGACCTTCTGCGCCTGGCCCGGGAGATCCGCCACCTTTCCCCCGATGCGAGGATACGCGACCAGCGGCAGACCCTCGACCGCCTGTGGGAGCGGCTCGACCTGCTCATGACCCGCAGGATCGACACTGCCCGCCGCCGCGCAGACCGCAGGGAACAGCTGGACACACTCATGGGGAAGGAAATTACTGGTGCCCGCCACCGCATGGAACTTCTTGCCGGTTCCCTGGCCCACCTTTCGCCCCTGGCCAGACTTTCCGGAGGCTACGGCTTTGTCTCCACCCCTGACGGCCGCGCCGTCTGCTCCGTGACAGACATCCACCCCTCCGACACCTTCCGTGTCCGCCTCCGCGACGGCCTCATTGACGCCACCGCAGACAAAGTCACCCCCAAATGAGTCACGAGGGACGGTTCTGCCTGACTCATTTTTGGGACACGAGGGACGGTTCCGGCTGTCCCGTTTTGCCAATATACAGCTGGAGAATGAATCTATGGAAAAGCAGGTTTTTTCGGAAGAGCAGTTATTTGATACAGATCCTTTCCTCCCAGAGGACAAAAATGCAGCAGCTGCAGCCGCTCCCGCAGAGCCAGGCCAGACTGCCCCGGACCCTGCCCTGGCGGATCTGCTGACCCGCGCCGAAAGCGGGGAACTCTCCGTTGAGGAGGCTTTTGCAGCCCTTGAACAGATCGTGCAGAGGATGGAAGAGGAGAGCATTTCCCTCGAAGACTCCTTCAACTTCTACGAGACAGGCATCCGCCTGGTCCGCTATTGCAGCGGCCGCATAGACCGTGTGGAAAAACAGGTCCAGATGCTCCGGGGCGAAGGTGAGGCTCCCCTGGAACAGGCATAAGACAAAAGCTCCGATGCCAAGGCCAGGTCCCTGGAACAGGCCGGGGCAAAAGCTCCAGTCCCAAGCGCCAGCCCTTGGAACAGGCATAGGGCAAGACAGGACACAGCAAAAATCTTTTCGGGGCGCAGGTCAGGCCCCCTCGAGCAGGTATAAAACTCCTGCGGGAAACCATCAGGGAGGAAAAGTTTTGAAAGAAAACAAAACCAATTCTGAAATTATGGAAACACTGGTGAAGGAATGTGAGGCAGTTCTGCTCCGCTATCTGCCTGATCCGGACAACATGCCCCAAGGAGAGGCTCCCACAGCCACCATCGCATCCGCCATGCGCTACAGCGCCATGGCCGGCGGAAAACGCCTGCGGCCCCTTTTGATCGCCCGTATCTGCGACATGTACGGCGGACGCCGCGAACTTGCGGAACCCTTCATGGGAGCCCTGGAGATGATCCACACCTATTCGCTTGTCCACGACGACCTCCCGGCCATGGACGATGACGACTACCGCCGCGGCCGCAAGACCACCCATATCGTCTACGGCGAAGGCATGGCTGTTCTGGCCGGAGATGCACTCCTGAACTATGCCTACGAAACAGCAGCGACGGCATTTGATGCTGCAAAGACCCCTGAAGAGACCCGGTCTGTGGTCCGTGCCCTCCGCCTTCTCCTGCGCAATGCCGGCATTTTCGGTATGGTCGGCGGCCAGTGCGCTGATCTCGAAGCCGAGAACCGACAGGCACAGGCTGATGCCGCTCCCATTTCTGCGGAACTTTTGGAATATATCCACAGCCACAAGACCGCCTGCCTCATTGACAGCGGATTTACCATCGGCGCGATCCTTGCAGGTGCCCCCGAGGAGGACATTCAGCGTCTTCACAGGATCGCCTACAACATAGGAATCGCCTTCCAGATCCAGGACGACATTCTCGACGTCATCGGTGACAGCAAAGAACTCGGCAAGACTGTCGGCAGCGATGCAAAAGACGGTAAATCCACCTATGTCTCCATCCACGGACTGGACCAGGCTGCCAACGATGTGCGCCGCCTGACCGATAGTGCCCTCGTGGAATTCGACGCACTTTCCGCCAAGGACGACTTCCTGCGTGACCTGATCATCAGGCTTGTCTCCAGACGTAAATAAATCCAGTCGGTAATAAATCCGGACAGAAATAAGCCCAGTCGGAAATAAATCCGGACAAAAATAAAACCATTCGGAAATAAATCCGGACGGAAATAGATTTCGAATAAGAGCATTTTGCCGCTTCCTGACGGCAGAATCCCGGGAAGGAATAGATTGACAATGAAAAAAAGACTTGATGTGCTTCTCACAGAGCGGGGACTTGCCCCTTCCAGGGAGAAGGCAAAAGCCCTGATCATGGCAGGCATCGTCTATGTCAATAATCAGAAAGAAGATAAGGCCGGAACCTCTTTTCCCGATGATGCCGTCGTGGAGGTGCGAGGCCAGGGTCTGCGCTATGTCAGCCGCGGCGGCCTCAAACTCGAAAAGGCCATGAAGGCCTTCCCCATTGACCTCACCGGACGCTATTGCATGGATATCGGAGCATCTACAGGCGGCTTCACCGACTGCATGCTCCAGAACGGAGCGGCGGGCGTCTACGCCATCGACGTCGGATACGGCCAGCTAGACTGGAAACTCCGCGAGGATCCCCGCGTGGTCTGCATGGAGAAGACCAATTTCCGCTATGTCACGCCCGGGGATCTGGATCCGGATCGCATGCCCGATTTTGCCAGTGTCGACGTCTCTTTTATTTCCCTGTCAAAAATACTTCCCCCCGCCCACGCTATCCTGCCTGCCGGCGGAGAGATGGTCTGCCTCATCAAACCCCAGTTTGAAGCCGGCAGAGAAAAAGTCGGAAAAAAAGGCGTTGTCCGCGACCCTCAGGTACACGTGGAAGTCATTGAAAACGTTCTTCAGATCGCACAGGACGCGGGCTTTGAAGTTCTGGGCCTGTCCTGGTCACCCATCCGCGGCCCCGAAGGAAACATCGAATACCTCATGTATATTCGAAAACTTCCCGAAGAGACTGACCAAAGCATACCCGGCGAAGACCGGCAAATGCTTCCCGGTGAAGACCGGCAGGACCTCCCCGGCGAAGTACAGAAAAACCTTCCCGGCAATGACCGTCCTGAGCAGGCAGATGAAAACAGCATCGCAGGCCTTCCCACACCTGAGCAAATCCGCGAACTGGTGCGCAAATCTCACGAAACATTATGATTATTTTTTTAGATAATGCGGTATGATCTATGAGCATTGAACGTTTTTTTATCATTGCAAACAGAAATAAAGACCGGGACCAAAAGCTGTCCCGGGAGATCTGCCATTTTATTCAGAGCCAGGGAAAAGCCTGCAGGATCGCCTATACCGACCAGGAGAGGCAGGATATGCGGGGGAAACTCCGCAGCGGTCTGGACTGCGTCCTTGTACTGGGCGGCGACGGCACCGTGCTGGAAGGCGCCCATCTGGCAGCAGGGACCGGCACTCCCATTCTGGGCATCAACATAGGAAATGTCGGCTATCTTGCCGAAGTCGAACTGCAGCATTGGGAAACTGCCCTTCGCCGCGTGATCGGCGGAGGATATGAGATCGAGAGCCGCATGATGCTGGACGGCATTGTCAGAGATTCCGAGAACAGAGCCTATCCCGACGGCTACGGAAATGCCCTCAACGACATTGTCATCACCCGAAACCGCGGTCTGAAGATCCTGGATTTCAACGTCTCTGTCGATGGCCAGTTCCTCAACCGCTACAGTGCGGACGGCGTTATCATCTCCACGGCCACAGGCTCCACTGCCTACAGCATGTCCGCCGGCGGCCCCATCGTGGAACCCAAGGCAAGACTGATCCTGCTCACCCCGATCAGTCCCCACACACTGAGCAACCGCAGCATCGTACTCTCTGCTGATGACCGCATTACCATTGAGATGATCCCTCCGCGCGGCGGCGGGGAGCTGCGTGCCGAATGCTCTTTTGACGGCAGCGACCACATCGATCTTCACAGCGGAGACAAGGTGATCATCTCGACTTCAGGCTTCACCACCCGCCTGATCTGCCTCAACCGCAGAAGCTTCCTTGAGACGCTGCACAGAAAGATCAGTTCGTGACAAACTGATTTTTTGACAGCTTTACAATTATTCATCTAAATGATATTATTAATTGTACTAGAAATGTAATTATGCAGCACGACGTTCATTACAGACTTTGATTCACGGAATAACATAAAGGTGTATTCGGAGTATGAAAAACAAACGACACGATGCAATACTGGAAATTATAAGTGAAAATGACATCACAACACAGGAAGAGCTGCAGCGCGAGCTGCGCGAAAGAGGCATCGAAGTCACACAGGCCACAGTTTCGCGCGACATACGCCGCCTTCATCTCATCAAGAGGCAGATTCCGGGCGGAAAGAGCATTTACGCCGTATCCACCGGCGGGACCAAGCAGGGCAAAGAATGGCTGGTCCGCGTTCTTCAGGATTCCGTGAAGGACGTCGATTATGCCCAGAACATCATGGTCATCAAGACAGAATCCGGCATGGCCATGGCGGCGGCTGCATCCATCGACAGCATTCCCGATACCGGGATCATGGGCTGCATCGCCGGCGATGACACCATCATTGCCGTCCTCAAGACCACCGAAGACGCTCAGACTGCCTGTATCAGGCTGCGCCACGACCTGAGGCTTGACTGAATTCTGAATTCACATAAATGACATTTGATCCGGAGGTATCCATGCTTCTGAGCCTTCATGTAAAAAATCTCGCCCTCATAGAAGAGGAGGAGGTCACCTTCACAGACGGCCTCAACATCCTGACCGGAGAGACCGGCGCGGGTAAATCGATCATTATAGGTTCCATCAATATTGCTCTCGGCGCGCGGGCGGACAAAAGCATTATCCGCACAGGTGCCGAATATGCCCTGATCGAACTCACTTTCAGTGTCGACCATGAAGGCCAGCTGGCAAAACTGCGTGAACTGGACATCACCCCTGATGAAGACAATATTATCCTCATCAAGCGCAAAATTCTGCCCGCTAGAAGCGTCTGCTCCATCTGCGGCGAGACCGTCACCATCAAACAGCTCCGTGAGGTCGGAGAACTTCTCATCGATATATACGGCCAGCGTGAGAACCAGCGCCTCCTTCGCAGAGAGGCCCAGCGCAGGACCCTGGATTCCTATGCGGAACAGGCGTCAGCTCCCCTTCTTGAAAAGACAGCTTCCGCCTATAAAACATGGAAAAAACTCTCCGATGAGTGGGAACAGGATGACCTGGATGAGTCCGCCCGCCTCAGGGAGATGGACCTGCTCACTTACGAGGCCGATGAGATCGAAGCTGCCGCCCTGCGCGAAGGCGAGGAGGAAGAGCTTGCAAAGGAACAGAGGATTCTCGGCAGCTTCCGCAAGATCAGCGAAGCCGCGGGCAATGCCTGCCGCATGACCGCCGACGGAGGCGCCGCTGATATGATCGGACGCGCCTGCCGCGAACTTTCCTCCGCCTCCGGCGTGGACGATGCCCTGGATGTTCTTGTAGACCAGCTCTCCGAGATCGACAGCCTGCTCTCTGACTTTAACAGGAGCCTGACTGACTATGTCGAAGGACTGTCATTTGATCCCGCCAGGCTTCAGGAAATTGAAGACCGCCTCGATGTCATCCGACGCTGCGAGGATAAATACGGAGCCACCATTCCTGAGATCATGCAAGCTCTGGAAAAGCGCCGTGAGCGGATCGATTTCCTTAACGCCTACGACAAACGCAGAAAAGAACTCTCCGCACAGATCGACAAGGCCCGCCGGGACCTGGAAGAGGCCTGCACACAGCTCACCGCAGTCCGGCAGAAGGCAGCTGACGAATTTGCCGCCGGTATGAAAGCTGCCCTTCTGGATCTGAATTTCCTGCGCGTCGAATTTGCCATTCACGTGGAACCCGACCGCAGCCGCCCCGGTCCCGAAGGCTGGGACCAGGTCTCCATGCATATTTCCATGAATCCCGGGGAACCCCTGCGGCCCCTTGAACAGGTCGCCAGCGGAGGTGAACTCTCCAGGATCATGCTTGCCCTCAAGACCGTTTTTGCGGACAAGGACGAACTGTACAGCTTTATTTTCGATGAGATTGATACCGGCATCAGCGGACAGACTGCCTGGAAGGTTTCCGGCAAGATGGGACGCCTGGCAAGAGACCATCAGATCCTCTGCATCACCCACCTGCCGCAGATCGCCGCCATGCAGGACAGCCATTATCTCATTGAAAAAGAGGCCGGCGACGACAGCACTGTCACCCACATCAGCCGCCTTTCCCCGCAGGACAGCGACCGCGAACTTGCCAGACTCCTGGGCGCAGGCGAGATCACTCCCGCCGCCCTCGAAAACGCCCGCGAGATGAAGCAGACCGCAGCGGCGGAAAAAGCTGCTGATGCATAATAAAGGAGCCATGAAAGATGAGCACGCAGTCTGAAGAGATGCGCAGGGAACTCGAAGAGATCTTTGACGCCTTTCCCCACATTCACACAAATGACATACCCGGGATCGATCTCTACATGGACCAGGTGACGACATTTCTGCAGGACAACCTCCGCGGACTGTCCCGCGATCCCGAAGGCGACAAGTTCCTGACCAAGACCATGATCAACAATTATGTCAAGAACAAGGTCCTTTTTCCGCCTGTCAAAAAGAAATATAACCGCGATCACATCATGCTCCTCATTGTGATCTACTACATGAAGAGTTTTCTGTCCATCGGCGATATACGGTCCGTCATCGGGCCCATCATGGACCGCTACGCGGAAATCCCCATGGACCGCAAAAAGGATACCGCCGACCGTAAAAAAGAACCTGCAGACCGCAGGAAAGATTCCGCAGACCTCAAAAAAGAGCAGGCGGAGCGCGGAGAGGAGCCTCTCAGGATCCGCGATATCTACGAATCCCTTTTCTCGGATATTGAGGCGGAGCTTCCCTGTATCCGGGAAGATATGGAAGAATCCATTCAATTTGCCTCCGAAAGATTCGGCGATCTGCCCGAGGAAGAACGCGAGGAGCTTCAGCGTTTTTCTCTGATCTGCCGCCTCAGCGCGGAAGTCTACATGCGCAAGATTTTCATCGAAAAACTCCTGGATGCAGGAAATACCCAGGAGTAAAACCAATATCATGAATCATACATTGTCAGGGGGCCACCCCTGACATATTTGTCATAATAAAGGATTTGAAAAATATATGTCCATTTACGAAACTCTCAACCGCGAACAGCAGAAGGCATGTTTTCAGACAGAGGGGCCGGTCTTGATCCTGGCCGGTGCCGGAAGCGGCAAGACCCGCGTGATCACACACCGCATTGCCTATCTGATCGATGAGTGCGAAGTCAATCCCTGGAACATTCTCGCCATCACCTTTACCAACAAGGCGGCAGGAGAGATGCGCGAGCGTGTCGACAGGATCCTGGGCGGCACAGCCCAGGGGGTCTGGATCTCAACCTTCCACTCCATGTGCGTCCGGATCCTCCGCCGTCACATCGACCTCATGGGCTACGAGCCCTCCTTTGCCATTTATGACACGGACGATCAGAAATCTCTGATGAAGGAAGTCTGCAAGACCCTCCGCATCAACACCAAAGACCTGAGGGAGAGGGAAATCCTCTCCAATATTTCTGCTGCCAAAAATGAGCTCCTGACCCCTCTCAAATACCGCGAGGAAAACGACGGCATCAGCTTCCGCAAAAAGCAGATCGGCATGGCCTACGAGGAGTACCAGCGGCTTCTTCGCAAAAATAACGCTCTGGATTTCGACGATCTGCTGATGCTGACCGTGGAGCTTTTTCACTCCCACGATGAAGTGCTGGAGATGTACCAGCGCCGCTTCCGCTATATCATGGTCGACGAATACCAGGATACCAACGGCGCCCAGTTTGAGCTGGTCCGCCTTCTTGCCGGCGCTCACAAAAATCTCTGTGTTGTGGGAGATGACGATCAGTCCATCTATAAATTCCGCGGCGCCGACATCCGCAATATCCTGGACTTTGAAAAAGTCTATCCCAACGCTATGGTAGTCCGCCTCGAGCAGAATTACCGCTCCACCCAGAACATCCTGGATGCCGCCAACGCTGTCATCAAAAACAACCGCACCCGCAAGGACAAGTCCCTCTGGACCGACCACGGTCAGGGGGCAAATATCCATGTCAGGACCTTCAGCTCCGCTATGGAAGAGGCCTCCTTTGTGGCGGAAGATATCCAGAGACGGATCCGCGCCGACAGGAATCTCCAGTACAAGGACTTTGCCGTCCTCTACCGCACCAATGCCCAGTCCCGCCTCCTCGAAGAGCGCTTTGTCCTGGGCACCATTCCCTACAATGTGGTGGGAGGCACCAATTTCTACGAGCGCAGAGAGATCAAAGACGTCCTGTGCTACCTCAAGACCATTGACAACGGACGCGACGACCTGGCCGTCCGCAGGATCATCAACGTCCCCAGACGCGGCATCGGCGCCACCACTCTGGGCCGGGCCGCAGAATATGCCGCACAGGAAGACACCAGCCTCTTTGCCGTCATGGAAAAAGGCGACCAGATTCCCGGCGTGAAAAAGGCCGGCTTAAAGCTCCGTGCCTTTTCGGACATGATCCTTGAGTACAGGGACTACGCTCTCACCCACACCCTCGTGGAACTGGCCCGTCACGTTTTGGACAGCTCCGGCTACATCGATGCCCTGCGCGCATCCGGGGAAGAGGACGCTGAGGACCGCGAGAGCAACGTGGAAGAGCTTGTCAGCAAGATCGCCGACTATGAACAGCGCATGGAGGAAGAGGACACAGAGGCAACCCTCTCCGGATTCCTGGAGGACGTTGCCCTGGTCGCCGATATCGACAACGTCGAGGAGAACGACAACCGCGTCCTTCTCATGACCCTGCACAGCGCCAAGGGCCTCGAATTCCCCTTTGTTTACATCACCGGCATGGAGGACAACGTTTTCCCCAGCTACCAGTCCATCCAGGATTTCACCGGGGAAGCCATAGAAGAGGAGCGCCGCCTGGCCTATGTGGGCATCACCCGCGCCAAAGAGGAGCTCACCCTCACCAGCGCCCGCACGCGCATGCTCCGCGGTGAAGTCCAGTACAACCCCATCAGCCGATTTGTCGCCGAGATTCCCGAAGAACTCCTTGACGACAATTCTTCAGTCCGCCGTCCCAGGAGCTATTCCTTCGGCGATGACCTGGATGAATTCAATGATCCCGATGATTTTACCGATCCCGACGACTTTAATTCTTTCGACGATTTTAACGACGCCGATGATAATAACGGACTTCGTCCATTCGACCCCTTTGCCGGACTCGAAGACATTGCTCCGGGACGTAAGGGCAGTGGCAAGACCATTTCCTTTGGAAAAAATGCCGGAAGCGGCACAAGTTCCGGCTTCGGTACAAACTCAGTCTTTGGTTCAAGCTCCGGTTACAGCAGCAAATCACCTACCGGCAGCACTTCCGGCTACGGCAGCAAATCCTCTTTCGCCAGCACTTCCGGCTATGGAAAAAATCCTGGCTTTGGCAGGGATATCTCCGAGCTCTTAGGGAAAAAAGGCCCTGCAGGCAATAATAAGAACGGCCTCCCGGCAGGAAACAGCAGCGGCCGTGCCGGCGGCAGCAATACAGCCGCGCAATCCGCAACCCCCAACAGCCAGGGCCGTAAGCGGCTCAAAGCCGTCTATGTAAAGCCCCACACCGACGAAGCTAAAAAGCCCTACATAGCCAGGACGGCTGCCGGCGGCACAGGCAGACCGGGCGCCTCTAAAAAAGGTTCGGCTGCCGTGGCAGCGCCCGATTACACCACCGGGGACCGCGTCCGTCACATCCGCTACGGAGAAGGGACCGTAAAGGCACTTGAGAAAACTCCCAGGGACTACAAAGTCACGGTCCTCTTTGATGACTGCGGCCAGAAGATCATGTATGCCGGCTTCGCAAAGCTGCAGAAATTGTAAACAGATTCACTGTGCCTTGTCCGCAAAACTGCAGATACTCCCGGCTGTTCCATTGTGACGGCTTTGTAAAGCTGCAGAAACTCTGAAAAAACACACTGTGCCGGGCAGGCTTTTGGCTGCAAGGCAGCGGCATATTCCGCAGATCAAGGCGTCTCATGCGGGTCCCCTGCATCATAACAGTGCATAATACTTATCCTCAGAGGCCTGCCTGTTTTGTCGAATTTTACCTAATTTTTAGTGGAAATAGATAACTGCAAGTGATATAGTAATAGATGAATGATGCTGTACACAATTGTCTTTGTGCCGGCGTATGCAGGTAAATAAGAGAAACAGGAGGAGCAGACGATGTATATTGATGTGACAAAAGCGAAATTTCAGGAATTGATCGATGCAGTGAAGGCAAAAAACAAGGAGACTGAGAACAAGCTGGTCTGGTGTCTTGCTCTGATCGGCGGAATCGTCATCGTAGCGCTCGTCGCTTATGCCGTTTATCGTTTCCTCACCCCTGATTACTATGACGATTACGATGATGATGATTTCGACGATGATTTCGACGATTTCGATGATGATGATGACTACGAAGAAGTAGACGAAGACGACGCAGAGGAAGCCCCTGAAGAGGAAGCTCCCGCCGAAGAAGAGCCCGCTGAAGAAGAAGCAGCAGACGAGGAAGCTTAATTCGGAAATACATTTACATTTTCAGCTTATTCAGATTTAACGGCCTGCCCGGGAGAAATTCCCGGCAGGCTTTTTTATTCCGGGAATACAAAAAAGAACCGCGCCGCCTGTGTTTTCAGGATCCGGCACGGTTCTGAGAAGAATCAAATTGCCTGTGGAGCTTTCTGCTCTCACGGCATTTATATGTGTCCAGGGGCGGGTCTCCAGCCTCCTGACACGATCCGCGGCTGTCTGAAATGTATGCCGCAGGATATCTCTGAAAAAATATAAGATATATAGAAGCCTCTGCTTTTCTTCTATGACCGTATTATAAGGCTTAATATTTTAACAATATACATTATTAACTTGTTAATACTTGATAAATGTTTAATTCACTTTATAATAGTTGTTGAGATACGATTTCATTCCAGGCACCAGACTTTTTTCCCGGATTTAAAGTCAGCGCTACAAATGTGTAAATCGGATATTGTATTCTG
Source organism: Lachnospiraceae bacterium UBA4380 (assembly GCA_002390025.1). Lineage (GTDB taxonomy): Bacteria > Bacillota > Clostridia > Lachnospirales > Lachnospiraceae > CAG-791. The sequence goes on along the minus strand of DGRU01000171.1, from coordinate 2,071 downwards.
AGTACAGAAAAAGTCAAATATACATTCAGAATGCAGAAACAAAAGCCGGGAGCTTTGACTGCGAAACATCAGGGGAGGCATGAAGTCATGAAACGGGAGAACAATACAGGCATCATTATCGGAATCACAGCGGCAGCTGCTGCCATATTAGCGATCATGATTGCCGGCCTGGTCTTTGTATTACCTATTGTAAAAGAAAAATGCACCGACCTTTTCGTAGAGAAAAAACTGGAGCAGGGCTACGAATACCTTTCCCAGCAGGACTATAAGCCTGCAATCGCTGCTTTCAATACCGTTGTCAAAGTAGATGACCAGAGAACAGAGGCCTATATCGGACTCGGAGACGCCTATTCCGGCCAGAAAGACTGGGTTCCTGCTGCTAACTATTACAGCGTTGCGATCGATAACGTCCAAAACGGAGTGGGCACTATCGAAAGCAACTCCTTCGCCAATAAATACCTGGAGAGATCAGGCAGAAAAACTGAAAAAAACAGGAAAAAAGACCTGTCAACCTCCTCAATCAATAACAATTCCGGAAACACAACCATCGTTGTCAATCAGGATCTTCTTCAGGTTCTTGTCGATAAGAGAAACAATGCGATCGACTGCGGAAGAGAAAAGAATGATTCCACACAGGACGGCTCTATGAAACCAGCATCAGAATCCGTCGTAATAGAAGGCTCGGATTCAGATGAAAACTCCGCCTCCGATAACATTTCGGCACAGGAGGGCACTGATCCCTCGGAAGGTATTTCTATTGAGGAAGATCTTACCCCTGCGGATGATATCTCCATAGCTGACGATACGGAAACAGCTGATGACACCGAAACAGGTGACGGCACGGAAACAGGTGACGGTACAGAGGCAGACAACGATACGATGTCAGATGATGACGATCAGCCCGGTCAGGACAAGACAAATGACGAGGTGGATGAGGGTGACGTCAAGGATCAGCCTTCTCCCGCAGCTGATACCGATCAGGACGATGAAGACAACAACGACGATATCAACAACAGCGCAGATGAAGAGCATGAGGAGCAGCCGGAGGAAGATATCGGTTACAGCGACGATGAAGAGCCTGAGGAAGATGCCGATCACAGCGTCGATGAAGAGCCTGAGGAAGATGCCAATCACAGCGATGATGAAGAGCAGGAAGATTATACTGAAGACGAACTCATTGCAGATGAGCAGAATGCTTTAGAGCCCTATACTGAAGTGATCGACAAACTGAGGGACGAATATGGCCAGATCAGGATGACCAAATCCACTCATGACCCTGATGATCCCTCAATCGCGGAACTCAATGGCGTGTGCCTTCTGACATTGCTGGACATGGACGGCATGGGAGAAAAAGAACTCTTCGCCGTCTGCAAAAATGATTCAGACACCTCCTACAAGGGTACAATCTATACAATCAAAGACAGCAAAGCTGTCGCCGCACTCGAAATCGGCTACGCAGCATCCTCCCAGTACGGATATGATTCGACTGTCTGCATCCACAAATATAATAACAGGGACTATATTCTCGTAACTGAAAACGACGAGAGCGGCTTCTATTCTCTCAGCGGTTATATCGGCGACAAGTATACTACGGTCGAATACTCTTATGACGTCACATTTGCCCCTGAAGAAGACCAGGAGGAACTGACTGATCAGGAAGAAACCGACCCCTCCTCCGATGACGACGAGTCTTACAATGACGAAGAGTCCTATAATGATGAAGAATCTTACGACGATGAGGAGTCTTATAATGATGAAGAATCCTACAATGACGAGGATTCCGAGGACTGGGATGAGTCCGGCGAGGACGAAGCTTACAATGATGAAGAATCCGAAGACTGGACCGAGTCTGAAAGCGTCGATACCTACGATGATGAAGAGTCCGAAGAATGGGACCATACTGAAGACGCCGACACTGAAGACGCCGACACCTATGATGAGGAAGATTCCGAGGACTGGGACGATTCCTATGACTCCTATGATGAGGAAGCCTATGACGTGTCCTATAAGTCCCGCAAGAGCGGAAAAACCGGATTTACGAACTGTACCTGCAGGGTCGATCCCAAAACCC
>DGRU01000068.1 GCA_002390025.1 Lachnospiraceae bacterium UBA4380 | reverse complement strand
TACTCTGCTGCTCCGCTTTATAGACCACTTTGGATCCCTCGATCCTGATGCTGCTCTGCGTGTTCACCTGAATATGATCGTAACTCATTTCTGATTTCCTCTTTCATGCATTTTCATGGGTTTCTCCGGTCATCCGGGAAACTTGCATGGCCTTCTGCTCCTTGAACGCCTCTGCCCCTTCGAGAATAAAAAACACAAAGAACTTATTTCTTCCTGATTGGATGCCTGATCACCGTTTTCAATTTCTCCGGAGCGACCTTTCTGGCATCGCTCAGATAGATTTCGTGATGAAGGCGCTGGTCGGTGATGTCCAGGACATAGCCCTGCTCTTCCATGAAGGCATGCATCAGTTCTACCGTGGCGGGCTCATCGTCATAGGGCCCGATGTGCATGCACTGCACGCACAAGCCTTCGTCATAGGTCCAGAATTCCGCTTTGGAGAAGTCTGTCTTCTTCTTTTTTTCCGCTTCCTTAACAGCCCAGTCAAAATCCTCTCTTGTCACAAAATCCGGCAGACGGATGACCGAGATCCAGCGGAAGTTTTCCTTGTGCGCGTAGTCAACGCCGTCGATACCTTCCTGCCACCAGAAGCCCTCCAGCGGCGGCACGACGAAGTCAAAATAGCCCTCCATCTGGCGGTCGCCTTTTTTGCTCATCTTAATCGTATAGGCAATGCCGTACAGCAATTCAATTGCCTGCTTGTATTCGCCGCCCTCGGCATTGGGATCCCCCTGGCCGCGGACCGCAATATAATTCATGCCCGGCACCGATACGATGCCGGGTTTGTTTTTGGGCATATAGAACTCTTTATATTCCTTCTTGAAATCAAATGCCATATTCCGTTTTCCTCTCAGAACAGTCGAATAATTCTCTTACCTCTCCCTGATCACAACATGCACACTGTCTCCGTCTCCCTTTTTCAGCTGCCTGCGGATTGCTTTCAGGAGCCCTATTATGTAGCACACATTCCCGTTTTCGTCTTTCACACCCATGTTGACAATGCTGCCATCATAAGGAACGCCGTCAAATTCAGCATGGACCTTTATTCGTCCTTTCCCGAACTCTTCCCGGATGTTCCATGGAAAAATGACATAGGCTCCTCCATTGTCAGGGACTTCATGAATAAGTGCGTCATACTCATACAATTTCTGTTCCATAATCTCACCTATCCGGCGGCAACTGCATAATAATCCATTTCTATTTTCTATCTGCAAATTCAGCCGCCTCCTGAATCCAGGCGATCAGTTCCTCGTCAATCTCCTTTTCAGTCCCGATCATCACGTGGTGCGTCCAGCGATTGGGATAGGGTTCAACGGCTGCATCAATCCGTGCAGATTCCTTTTTGTATGGCAGCCCGAAAGTGATCGTCAAAAAAGGATCCGGACGGTCTTTGGCCTTTCGAACCGGTGTAAAGGACACTGCCGCGAACATATATCGTTTAAAAAATGAAATCTGCGTTCTCTTCACTTCGATTCGTATGTCCGGCACCCTTTCTAAAACAACTTCCCGAAAAGCCATATATATGGGCAGCGCCTCTTGTTTGGAATCAAAGAAAAGCAGTTCATCTACGGAGACTGGTTGAATCATAGATCTCCTCCTTTTATTGTAATGTCTTTCGATTTCTAACCTCTTATCAGTTTATCAGATTCAGAACAAAAAAGAGCGAAAAATAATGCCTCTTCATTCACGATGCATTATTCTTCGCTCCCGCATTCATGCCGCCTGGCGGCCCAATCGTCCTATCATTCACTTGTCCAGCTTACAGATGACTGCATCCGGGAGAACCAGCTTGACGGTTCCCTTTGCCTTCTTTCCGATCCGGTCATACATGCGGCCGGCACTGATGCACTCTCCCTTGACTGTGTGGATGGAATTGGCCACATAGCCCACGAGTCCCAGGCCGTTTTTCATCTCCACGCGGATTGCCTCTGTGTCGTACCGGTTGTCTGGTTCCTTGACCAGCTTCACCTTCATCCCGGGTTTCATAAAATCGTGGCCATAGCGATATTTCGTGCCGGTTATTGTAAAGTAGATATTTTTCATCTTGTCAGTCCTCCCAATCGCTGTCAATCCTGTCAATTCTTCCAATCGCTGTCAGGCCTCTTAATTGCTGTCAGCCCACTCAATCGCTGTCATCTTCTTCAGAGCTATATTCAGAACTATAGTAATAGTTCGAACCGTATCTATCGAAACCCGCCTGATCACCATACCTTCTGTCTGCTTTCCTCGAAGCCCCTTCGGCACTATAGAGGAATGCCACCTCCGCAGCCCTCTCAAAGGCGTCCAATTTCCCGTTTCTGTCAAAATCAAAAAGCTGATCAAGTCCGAACATTTCATCAATCCTCCATAAATTCGATGTAGTCTCTCTCATCCGAAAAGAGCACATAGGTGCCATTGACATAACCCATATATCCACTCTCGGTCACATAACCTTTCATTGTGCACCTCCCTCGTACTGATTTAATGCTGCCCTGGTCTAAGCTCTGCCGTTTTGATGTCAGTTACGGTTTTTATCACATTACCGGCCCTGCTGAAACGTGAAATACTTTCACATCCCCGCCTGTCACGCCGCGCTTCTCTGCTTCTGCCTGGTCTGCATCCCGGAGGATCGCGGACGGCCGGCACAGTTTCGGCCCGTCCTGATCATGCCTGTCACATAGAACAGAAGCTCCAGAACATAGGCGGCAGATGCTGCAAGAAAACCGATCAGGAACAGTTCGATGCTTCCCTGCAGAACAGATGTGACAAAATAGATCGCAAACAGCACTGTGCTGAACGGATGCAGTTTCACGGTATCTTTCATTTTCGATTTCATCATCCAATACTCCTCTCCGGATCATGAGACGGCCTGCATGGTTTTCATTGCGCCGCCCTTTTATCTGATGCCTTCCTGCTGCCTTTGCTGTTACCCTTACCTTATGGGACAATTTTAAAAAATGTGGTGTCCAAAAAAACGGACAGCAAACAGGGAAAAGGGGGTGAAAAGGGGGTAAAAAGGGGGAATTTTCATGGTTAATTTCATAGAAAAATCTCTTGGGTTTCATGGTTAATTGGAAAATTTAATACTTAATTACATTTATTTCTGTATAAAAGAAAACCGCCGCACTGACGCTAAATGTCCAGTACGGCGGCCTCTTGGCGTGTGTATATTTAAAAAATAGGGGGGTACTCCTCTAAGGGGAGGCAATTCAGTCGGGACACTCGGGACGGCCCTGCCTGTCCCGGGTAATTCACTTTCGGGACAGTCACAACCGTCCCGGGTGTCCCGTTATTCTATTATGCAGCCATCTTCTCCAGGAAGTTCATCATGGTCATCTCGTCTTCGTAGGAAGTGGTGAAGATACCGAGCTGATCGTCATGGCCTTCTGTCAGTCTGATGATGCCTTCAATGTACTCATCCTCATTCTTCATGTTGAAGGACTCATCGTTGGGGCCCATCAGCCAGACTTCGTTGGTGCATTTGTTCAGTGCTGCGTTGAGTTCTTTGAGTTCATTTGCTGTTCTGATCTTCATAATATATAAACCTCCTGCCGATTAAACGGCTCATCATCCGTTTCTTTCCTTTCTTGTTCTTTTTTTCTTATTTTCTTTCGGATGATTTTATATGGTAGTTCTTGTTTTTGGTAGTTCTTGTTTTTTGCTCGATCAGGTTGTTTCCCTTGATCTGTGTACATAATACCATCAGGGGCATGTCCTGAAAATATCATTCGGGACAGCTTTAATAAAGATTTGGACCAGTAAAAACAGGCTGTTTTAGGTCTTTTTTGTCATTTCATAGCCAAAAAGTAGAGAATCATGGAAGTTTCGGGAACCGGAATGGTAAAATCGGGACCAATCGGGCCCCAATCGGGGCCTTTCGGGACCAAATCACCCCCAAATCAGGGCCAACCGGGTCCAAAATCCGGACCATGCTCACCATTTCCTTTGCTGCATGTCAATGTGACCCGGTTTGAAGAACCAAAAGGTTTTGTTTTTATATACTCAAGTACCTGATTTAAAGCAGCACTGCCAAATCCCTTATTCTGCCGGGATTCATCAACCATCATATGCCAGATATCATATTCAGGAATATCATAATCGTAAATCACCATAACATAGCCAACCATCGTGTCACCCTCATAGATTCCAAAAGGCTGGCACTGGTCCCTGTAAACATAAGCCTGGGCCAGACTGCGTATGGGATGAGAAACAAACGACTGCACACAATAAAAAAGCCGCGGCAAAAGACCGCGGCAAGAGGCAGACATGAAATATTTATAGTACAGCCGAGGTTCTCAACAGATATTCAGACTTTGTATTTTTCCTGATTTTTCTCATAATTAAGCACCTCCCTTTCTATCAGATTTTTTCTATATAATATCATAAACAAGTTGTCGATAATGTCAATCAATATAGTATTATGCCCGGCAGACCGGACCTGAAGAATAGAACAGCGGAAAAAAGTGTTATCAAAAGGACGTGCTTCTGGTATTATATTAAGCATAGGAAAAGTATTTTATCGGGGCTTTTCCTAAAGAAGAATATCTGTTGTTTATCGTTGTTCATTTGAGAGAGGGGAGGGAATAATATGACTAAATCAATCAAACGCTTACTAGCCTGCTTTCTGATCTCGGCAATGCTAGTCGGTATGACTTCTTTTACAAGCGCGGAAGCAGCACTCGCCAAACCCGGTCACTGCCATTTTTCCACCTGGACCAACAGCAGTTTTACAGCCTGCAAGATCAAATGGGACAGTGTTCCCGGAGCAAACAGATACACTCTGGTCGTGACTTACACAGACGGAAGTCATTACAAGGAGTATACGACGACTTCCACGTCCTACACACTGAAGAACCTTGCGGATAACCATATCTATATTGCAAAGGTAAGGGCCGCCTATGTTGATCCTGTAACCGGGCAGATTACAAATCAAAGCCCTTTCTCCAATATCACCTTTATAGTCCCTCTGCCCAGGCGGCTGTCGATCACAATCTCCAATGAGGGCAAGATTCAGGCGAAGCTGGACTGGAATACGATTTACGGCTGCAACGGCTATAATATCTTTATGACCAGCGACCCTGTGTCCAAGAACAAATGGGTCTGGAATCAGTCAACACCTACAAAGGCAAATGCAACTTCTGCAACGATCAAGAAATTCAAGGGTGCGAATCTGAAGAGATACACCAATTATTATGTGAGAATCGTCACCAGGAGAAAACGCAACGGCGTTTTCTGCGGAGTTCCTGTACCGGATGATTACTGCAATGCCGGATTCCAGATGATGTACATTCGCTGATGATCCGATCAGGTATTCATCAGGAAAAGGATTCAGTCCTGCCGCTGAATGCTGAACTCTCTGTTGAAAACAGCAGGCTTCCCATGAATTGAGATGAAAAAGAGATGAAAAGCCGGGACAGACAGTTTTGCCCAGTCTGTCCCGGCTTTTATTCGATGAACTACTATTATTTAGCGAGCAGCAATTATTTAGTGAACCAATTTTAAATTTAGTTAATCAATTTTAATAAGTAAACAGCTTTTCCCCGGCGGACAGCTTTTACCTGGTAAACAGCTTTTATTTGATAAGCAGGATGTAACAATATAAATGCCGCAAGGCGTCACAAGACATTGGAAAGGCAACAGAAAATGATTTTATATGATGGCAGGCCGGAAGACACTACCGGGCGTCTCCCGCGGGAAGTACGAACCTATGATTATCTGGATACTCTGCAGATTCCCTATCAGCGCACCGACCATGAGCGCGCCGATAACATGGAAGCCTGCAACGAGATCGATGCCGTTCTCGGTGTTTTGATCTGCAAGAACCTTTTTCTCTGTAACCGGCAAAAGACAAAGTTCTACCTGCTCATGATGCCCGGAGACAAGAAGTTCAAGACAAAGGAGCTCTCCTCACAGATCAACTCCGCCCGTCTGTCCTTTGCCGGAGAAGATGCCATGCTGAAATACCTGGACATCGAGCCCGGCGCCGTCAGCATCATGGGATTGATGAATGACAAAGACCACGATGTCACACTTCTGATCGATGAGGACGTCCTCAAAGATGAATATATTGGCTGCCATCCCTGTGTGTGCACCAGCAGTTTGAAACTCCGCACCTCAGACCTGATCAAAAAGTTCCTGCCGGCTACGGGACATACCTACACGACGGTCCACCTGGTGGGCGAGGACTAAGTCCTTCTCGGCATCATTCCCAAAGCGCTCGGATAACACGATGTTACATAAATTGAGATAATTGCTGAGAGATTTTTCTTCAGCAATTATCTCATCCGGAACATCTATTGCCATGAAAAACCACTCTTGCCAATTATATTTCTTCCAAAATCAATACCTACAGTATGTTCTTTTATACCTGGCAAGCTTGCCAATTCCTGCAGCTTTTTACGTAGGATGACTTTGTCCGGCAACTCAAGGAATTCCACCACATAAGAATCAACTCTTCGTTTACCCTACGATAGGCATTCCGTCCAGCACAGCAGGCAGTTCCTCACTCCAGTGTGATTGTGACGTCCCCATTGCTGAGCAGATTCCGCATTTCCTGCTCCGACAGGTCAATATGTCCCAGTCTTGTGTAAGCCCAGGAGTTCGAACCGTAGAAGATCACAATCTGATTTCCTGAATAGAGAACAATGTCTCCCGAATCTGTAACTGTCTGTTGATCTTCACGAACAATGTTCTGACCAATCGGACCGACCTGCTCAAAACCGCCGTACATGGACATCTGGATCGTAAGCGGAGAAAGCTTCTGAAGCGCTTTCACCGATTCATTCTCTTCCCATGCCACAGGTATTTCTTCCTCTCCGATCAATAACCGCATAGTAGTCTCCGCTCCTGTATTCTCTTCATCAACTTCCTTGCCTGCATCTCCGGTTACAGGTTTTGAAGCTGCCTCAGTTTCTGAAACTGCTGTGGTTTCCGCAGCTGTTGTGCTTTCTCCGGCTGTTCCGGTTCCCGCAGCTGTTGTGCTTTCCCCTGCTGTTCCGACTTCCGTCTCTTGTGCTGCATCTTTCTCCTCTTCAGAGCTCTCTGCAGTCACCACCTGTGACGAAGACGCCTGTGCTGGTTTTGTCTGCGCTTCCGAAGGGGTTGCAGTCTGCCCTCCGCAGCCGGCCAGAATCAATAATACTATCGCCAGGCTTACAACTCTTTTTTTCATATTATTTCAAATACTCCTCAAAAAAGTTCTGGATCTTGTCGAAGGGGATGATATCCTTTCTGTCATACAGGTCGGTGTGCACTGCATCCGGAATAATGACCAGTTCCTTGTTTTCGCCGTTCAGGAGTTTGAAGGTATCCCGGCTCAGGTAACAGGAATGAGCCTTTTCGCCGTGGATCATGAGCACTGCGCTGTCAATCTCGCCGGCATAGGTGAACAGTCTCATATTCATGAGAGATGTCTGGGTGTTGACTGTCCAGCCGTCATTGGAGTTGAGAGAGCGGGGATGATAGCCGCGCTCTGTCTTATAGTAATCGTAATAATCCTTGACGAAGAAAGGGGCGTCCTCCGGCAGGGGATCGACCACACCGCCCTGGCGGGCGTATTCACCGCTCATATAGTCCTTTGTCCTCTGCGCATTGATCATGTCACGCATCTGCCTGCGGGCTTCCTTGCTGTCAGCAGAGTCAAAATAGCCGTTTCCGGCGACGCGGGACATATCGTACATGGTGGAAGTCACAGTTGCCTTGATTCTGGTGTCAATGCAGGCGGTCTGCAGGGCCATTCCGCCCCAGCCGCAGATACCGATAATGCCGATCCGGTCAGGATCTGCCAGGTCACAGCAGGACAGGAAATCCACTGCTGCCTGGAAATCCTCAACATCCATATCGGGAGAATGCATGGCGCGGGGGAAGCCGCCCGACTCGCCGGTAAAGGAAGGATCAAAGGCAATGGCCAGGAATCCGCGCTCTGCCATTTCCTGCGCGTACAGGCCGGAAGACTGTTCCTTGCATGCTCCGAAGGGGCCGGAGATTGCAAGCGCGGGCAGTCTGCCTTCAGCTCCCTTGGGAATATACATGTCCGCCGCCAGGGTGATTCCGAAGTGATTTACAAAGGTCACCTTGCAATGATCCACTTTATCGCTCTTGGGGAAGGTTTTGTCCCATTCCTGCACCAGTTTCAGTTCTTCTGTCTTCATCATCGTACTTACCGCCTTTCATTACTAATTCTTTTTTACCAATTCAGTTTTTGCTAATTCTGTTTTTGTTAATTCTGTTTTTGTTAATTCTGTTTTTGCTGATTCTGCTTTGCTATTTCTGTTTTACTCTGATTTCCTTTTCTGTCTGTCGGATCAGGTAGTCCAGGCAGTCCACTCTTCTCTGGCTCTGATGGAGTGCTTCCATCAGGTCACAGCGGAATACCTTCATTTCGTGTAATGCATCGGAGAGTCTGCCGGCTTGAACTAATTGTTCCACGAAGTCAGCTGTCTGTTCTCTGCACCCGGCATCGAGCAGGTTATGTTTTACTGCCTTTTCGTCATTCATGGACTTTCTCCCCTTGTTGATTTCTTCTGTGTTTTCATAATAATCACTTGAGCCAATCTTTGCGAATAGTTATAATGAATATCATGATATTCGTTATTGGCATATCTTCTCGTGCATGCCATCAAAGCTGCAGCATCTCGAAAAGGTTGGGATTGATCAGGCTATAACGCAGTTGGGACGCTCGCTGTATTGTGTCGCCCCCTGAGTTGGGATGCTCCCCCTGAGTTGAGACGTCCCCTGAGTTGGGACATGCCCTGAGTTGGGACATGCCCCCTGAGTTGAGACACTCCCCTGAAAGGAACAGGCAAAATGGAAATCCGGACACTCAGATACTTCCTTGCGGTTGCGCGGGAAGAGAATATGACCCGGGCCGCCCAGGCCCTCCATGTGACACAGCCCACGCTGTCAAAAGCTCTTAAAGCCCTGGAAGACGAACTGGGCAAAAAACTCTTTACCCGGCACAGCTTCAGCATCAAGCTGACAGATGAGGGAATGCTCCTGCGCAACCGCGCCGAGGACCTGGTCAGCATGGCGGATAAGATTGAGAAGGAGTTTATCTCCCTGGACGACATAACCGGCGGCGACCTCTATTTCGGACTGGCAGAGTCTTACCAGATCAGCTATCTGGCCCATGAGATCCGTATCTTTAAACAGACCTGCCCCGGTCTTCGCTATCACATCACCAGCGGTGATACAGAGCAGGTCATGGAAAAGCTTGACAAGGGACTTCTGGACTTTGCCGTGCTCGCGGAGACACCGGATGCCCGGAAACATGAATCGCTGATCTTCCCGGAATCCGAGGAATGGGGGATTGCGATGCCCGAGGATGACGCTCTGGCATCAAAAAAGGTCATCCGGGTGGATGACCTGATCGGACTGCCTCTCTTCTGTTCAGAACAGAGCTGGGAAAATGATATTCCCCGCTGGGCCGGTGCAAAAATGGACCTTCTCCACCTGGAGGGATCCTTCCGACTGGCCTACAACGGTTCTATTTTTGCAAAGGAGCATCTGGGTTATCTTCTGACTTTTAACAAGCTGGTCGACACCTCTCCCGGAAGCGGCCTGACCTTCCGTCCGCTCGCCCCGCCCCTGGAGACAAAGCTCTATCTGGTGTGGAAAAAATATCAGACCTTTTCTCCATTGGCGGAAAGGTTCCTGGCCCAGATGAAAGCTGCATTCAGCGCCCGGTAACAGAACTCCAGTGTGTGTGACAGGACTTCGACTCCGGGCTAAGTGACCTGACTCCGGGCTGCGGGAACTGCAGCACGGGGAAACATGGGGACGGTCCATTTGTTTCACCAAATGAAGTAAAAAATGTGAGACGAGGTGATTATAAGTATGCGTTTATTTGTTGCTGTACAACTGTCGGAAGAGTTAAAGAAAAGTATCACAGGTACCCTTCACGATCTGAAGCAGAAAGGTGTAAAGGGGAACTATGTCCCTGTAAAGAATCTGCATCTGACTCTGGCCTTTATCGGAGAGACGGACGATCCGAATCGGGTGAAGGATGCACTGAAAGGAATCTCCTATAAACCCTTCAAGCTGTCTCTTTCGGAAATGGGGACCTTTGGAGATCTTCTCTGGGTCGGCATGAAGGGAAATCAGGGCATGTCCGCAGCTGCAAAAGCAGTGCGGGATGCACTGGATGCAGCCGGCATACCTTATGACCGCAAGGCTTTTACACCGCACATCACGATCATTCGCAAATCTTCCGGAAACTGGAAGCAGGTTCCGCCTCCCAAAGGACAGATGATGGTGAAAAGCATCTCCCTGATGAAGACCACTTTCAAGGACGGGAAACCGGTCTATTCAGAGGTCTGCTCTTTTTAAGAGAGCATGGGGGCATGAGGGACATGGGGACGGTCCTTTTGTATCTGTCCCCTTGTCCCCACTTACATATTTTCCATGCATTCCTGCAGAATCTGCTCTGCGTCAGCTCCCTCTATGTCCAGTCCCACGGCCTGAATGAGCTTCACATCATGGATCCCGTAATAGCCCTGGGCCAGGGCCCTGACATAGCCGAAGCCGAACTCTTCCGGCGCGTAACCGCCGCCTGCCGTCATGACATAGTAAATGTCCTTTGCCCGGCACAGGCCTCTGGGAATCCCTTCCGGTGTATAGGTAAAGGTGATGCCGCGGACATTGATATGCTCAAAGTACTGCTTCAAAGCAGCCGGGAAAGACAGGTCCCAGTAGGGTGCCGCGATCACGATCCGGTCCGCTGCCGCGAACTGGTTTGCCAGCGAAAAAGAAGGATTGGAATAATCTCCTGCATCGATCATCTGATCCCGCTTTGTGAGATATTCTTCATCCGTCACAGGGAAACGGATATCTTCAAGACGGACCTCCGTGAAGGGTTCGCCCAGTTTATCCAGAAGGCATTTGGCCAGTCGGTTTGTTCTGGAGTTTTTGCGCACACAAGCATTAATGTATAGGACCATTGGTATCCTTCCTTTCGTACTTTCTGTTCTTTCGTTCTAAACCATACACTAATATGATAAAATCATTACAGGAGGAGACAGAGGAAGGGGACGGTTCTGTGTCTCCTCAGGCTCAGGCATAGCCAAAGGGAGATATTTGAAGATGAATCACAAGGATAATCCGCTCGGGACAGCGCCTGTGGGCAGGCTTCTTCTGCAGTACGCGATTCCCACTATTATCAGCACGCTGATGGCGTCGCTCTACAATATGGTGGATCAGATGTTCATAGGTCAGAGGATCGGTTTTCTGGGCAATGCGGCGACAACGGTGGCCTATCCGCTGACCTTTCTGTGCGGCGCGCTCACCCTTCTGTTCAGCAACGGATCGGCAGTGAATTTTAATGTCTCCAACGGACGCGGAAAAAAAGAGGAGGCGCTCGACTTCGCGGGTGCCGGCCTGACATTGCTGGCAGCGGAGGGTCTGTTTACGACGGCGCTTGTCCTTCTCTTCACACCATTTATCGTCAACCTTTTCGGCGCGACGCAGGAGGTCTATCCCTATGCGCTCACCTACATGCGTCTGATCGCGCCGGGTTTTCCCTTTCTGGCTCTCACCTCCGGCGGAACTCTCCTCATCCGGTCGGACGGCAGTCCCCGCTATGCACTGGTCTGCTCGATGGCGGGCGTTGTATTGAATTTCATCCTGGATTATCTCTTCCTCTTTCCCCTGAACATGGGCATTGCGGGCGCTGCGATCGCGACGGTCCTGGGCCAGGTCGCCTCCGCCATCCTGGTCATCGCTTATCTGGTGCGCTTCAAAACCGGCAGGCTTCTGCGGCATCATTTTGCCATGACAAGAAGCAAGATTACCCAGATTATGTCAATCGGAGCGGCGGGCAGCCTCAACCAGGCGGCCATGCTGGTCATGAATCTGGTCCTCAACAGCTCCCTGAGCCATTACGGTGCCCTGTCCGAATACGGCGGGAGCGAGGCGCTGGCAGCCGCCGGCGTCGTCACAAAGGTCAATTTCCTCTTCTACTCCACCATCATCGGCTGCAGCATAGGCGGACAGCCCATCATGGGCTTCAACTTCGGAGCCAGGAATTACAGGCGGGTAAAAGAAACCGCCTATATGATCTACCGCTACGCATTTGTCATCGGTGCCCTGGAGACACTCTGCTTCTGGCTCTTCCCCTATCAGATCCTGAGCCTGTTCGGCAGCAGCGCCGGTGGCTATGAGGCTTTTGCCCTGCGCTACATGCATGAGTTTATGCTGCTGGTCATTCTGGCAGGTGTCCTGCCTGTCTCCATGAATGCCATGGTCTCGATCAAAAAACCGGTCAACGGCATCATCATCTCGCTCTCCAAGCAGCTGGTGCTCATTGTCCTTTTGCTCATCCTGCCCCGCTTTATGGGTATCGACGGCGTGCTGATCACAGGACCGGTCGCAGATTTTCTGGTGGCTGTCGCCGCATTTACCGTGGTCCGCAGGGCTTTCCGCCGGCTTGGAGAAAGGCGGTGATTTTCCTCCTTTTCAGGGCCTTCTAAGGGACTTATTATCCAGGGCTTTCTCCCGGGACTTCTTTCCGAGGCTTCTTTCCGGGGCTTTTTCCAGAACTTTTTCCAGGATTTTTTCCGGGACTTATTTTTTGATTCCAGGGATAAAGATTTTTTCTATACCGGCTTCCGACACCCCCTTCTTTTCAAAAGGGGGTGTTTTTTGCGGGCACGGGAAGCTTTTGCACAGGTTTCGTTCTTCACTCACCTATATAAAGCCCTATATTCCTGTCAACCGGCTCCAGGTCATAAGGCCATTCTATGAGACGGACATCGTTTTCCTCACACAGTATCCTCTTCTGCTGGTCGAGTTCCTGCCTGGCCAGGAGAGCCTCCTCTCCGCCGAAAAATTCAACCGGATGAAAATGCTGGATTCCCTGATATTCGACCGCTGTGTGCAGCGACGGGATATAGAGATCGAGGCTCTGGCGTCCCAGCCAGGCCGGCCGGTACTGGTAGAGGGTGTCCGGATATTTTTTCCGCACCGCGTGAAACAGGGTCAGTTCGTGTTTCCATTTTGGCCTGATGATCCCGTCCGCAGTGAGTTTTGTCCTGATCTTTGTGCGCTCCAGCCTCCAGTCAGTGCGGTAACCGTCCTTTTCTTCATAGAGGGCCAGATCCGTATACCACCATTGAAAAAAGGGCATGATGGTCCGGGTCAGGCTGAGAAAAAACTCAAGCTCGGAAGAAAAGTAACCCGCCTTCAGAATGTGTTCAATATTGCGCCGCACGTAAACGGTCTTGGCCGGATTATGGCAGAAAGGGAGGTTTCCCTGGTAGCGGGCCAGCCGGTCCGGAAGATAGGGGGAGCGCAGGACCATGCCGTCTTCCTGCAGATGGGTCTGATACCACAGAAAAGGATAGTCATACAGAGAGTATCCCCCGAACAGATCTCCTGAGCCGTTCGTGTACAGCAGGTGGAACATCAGCAGAACAGTGTCCATGTCTCTTTTATCAAACACGGCCAGATAGTGGATCTTCTCTTCATCCGGAAACAGATTCCTGACCGGCCGCAGGTCTGCAGCCTTTTTGCAGACCTCCATCACAACGAAAAACTGCGACACAAAGCTCTCGGGAAAAAGAAAGCAGGCATTGCGGTCCGTGTCAATGCCCGTAAACTGTTCCATAAAAGCTTTCACATAGGGATTTTTGGTCTGCTCCGGCCGCCCGGGCAGCCGCGACTCTTCTGTCTTTTCGATCAGCCTTCTGGTGGCATACCTGTAGGGAAGGTCCGCCCAGGAGAGCTGCACGAGAAAGCGTTCATAGTGATTCGATTCATATTCCTCCCTCACATCCTCATAGTCCCCCTGCCATGACGTGTGTTCCTCTAAAAGAGCGTCCATCGTCGAAAACGTGGACATTTCATGGTACTGGGGGTACCTCTCCCACAGCATATCAAGTCTGTCAAAAGAATAGTCTGTAACAGTCTTTTCGTGGATCGGCGGGTACAGGTTCCCCTGGTCCCCGCATGCATCTTTTTTCATAATGATTCCCGGTAAATCTGATCTGTTGGTGCAGTCTTTGTTTTATTTATTGTAGCAAAACAGGACTTCTCTCACAATCTGCGGCTGTTTCCCGTATTCTCCCCGAGAGTTCTCCCGGCACAAGATCAGAATGTTCTTTCCCGTCTTTCCCGGGACATCAAAGAATATTTCGTGCTTATCTCATTATTTGCATAAACTTATTTTATATTTTAAACAACAAACAATATATTTACAAACTAAAAAACGTTGACAGTTCAAGTTCACAGCTTTACAATAGACGAAAAATTTTAATAGTAAACTTGCCATGAATGAAGACAGCACTGCTGATCGTGCAGTGATTATTCATCCTTGACCTGGTGTTTTGTAAAAGAAAGGATACTGACCGAATGAGAAACTTTATATTCGTGTCGCCGCATTTTCCTGTAAACTATCGTAATTTCTGTATTCAGCTGCATAATAATGGAGTGAACGTGCTGGGAATCGGAGATACCCCCTACGACTCCCTCGATTATGCACTGCAGGGAGCCCTGACAGAGTATTATCGGGTCAACTCCATGGAAAACTATGACGAGATGTACCGCGCGGTCGCCTTTTTCTGCTTTAAATACGGAAAAATCGACGGCCTCGAGAGCAATAACGAGTACTGGCTGGAGCAGGACGCGAGGCTGAGGGAGGATTTCAATATCCCCGGAATGAGACCGAAGGAGCTCTCTGTTATAAAGCGCAAATCCGGCATGAAAGATTTCTATGCGCAGGCCCAGGTTCCCTGTGCGCGTTTTCACCTGGTGACAGATCTTGCGGAGAGCCTGGCCTTTACCCAGAAGGTGGGTTATCCGGTAATCGTAAAACCGGACAACGGTGTCGGAGCTATCGATACATATAAAGTCGACAACGAGGAAGAACTGAAGCGTTTTCATGAAATTGATCACGGGCAGGTCCAATACATTATGGAAGAGTTCATCCCCGGAGAGATCTATTCCTATGACGCCATTATCGACAGCAAAGGACAGCCCCTCCTGGAGACGGGAAATCACACTCTGAATTCGATCATGGACACCGTGAATAATCAGAAGACCAATGTCTTCTACATTGAAAAGCAGATCAAAGATGACCTGCGCGAAGCAGGCCGCAGATGTGTGGCAGCATTCGGCGTCAAAAGCCGTTTCATTCATTTTGAGTTCTTCCGCCTGACACAGGATCATGACTACCTTGGCAAAAAGGGAAGCGTGGTCGCCCTGGAGGTCAACCTGCGCCCCTCCGGCGGATTCACCCCGGATATGATCAACTTTGCCAACAGCACAGACGTCTACAAAGACTGGGCGGACATGGTCGCCTTTGACTCTATAGGTTCCAAGGAAGGAAGAGACAAATACTACTGCGTATCCGTGGGACTGCGGGACTGCCGCACCTATGTGCACACCCCTGAGGAGATTCACGGAAAATATGCGGACCGGATCGTTCTGGAGCAGCGCCTCCCCGACGTGCTGGCCATCGCAATGGGAGATACCCTCTATCTGGGAAGATTTGCAGAAGAAGAGGAAATGGACGAATTCGTTCAGTTCCTGGCACAGGAGAAATAAAACACGGAAACATGGGGACAGATACAAAAGGACCGTCCCAATGACATTAAGGTAAGCCCCCC
>DGRU01000194.1:5318-7874 GCA_002390025.1 Lachnospiraceae bacterium UBA4380 | reverse complement strand
ACATCTGGATGAAACGGCGATAGGAATCGTATGCAAAACGAGGGTTGCCTGTCTTCTGTGCAAAGCCCTTGACGGAGACGTCATTGAGACCCAGGTTCAGGATCGTATCCATCATGCCGGGCATGGAAGCGCGTGCACCGGAGCGGACGGAAACCAGCAGCGGATTCTCGGTGTCGCCGAACTTTTTGCCCTGAACTCCTTCCAGCCATGCAAGTGCCTCGAAGATCTGCTTCTGCGTATCTTCGTTGATGGTCTTGCCATCGTTGTAGTAGTCCGTGCAGGCCTCAGTGGAAATGGTGAAGCCGTTCGGGATCGGGAGACCGATGTTGGTCATCTCAGCAAGGTTTGCTCCCTTACCGCCCAGGAGATTGCGCATATCCGCATTACCCTCACTGAATTTGTAAACTCTTTTGCTCATTCATAACCTCCTTGTTTATATGTTCTGCAGTAATATGATTGGCTGCAGTAACCAACAACGACAAAAAGCCACGAAACATCCTGCCGCGGCATGAGGATCAGGTTGTTCGCCGGTGCGCTGCGTGCGGGATAAAACTGTCGAAAATAAAAACATCGAAATGCGGTTTGGCCCGCTGCAGCTCATCCTCGCTGCGCACTGTCCAGGCGGCCGCTTTCCCTCTGAAGAGGCGGCGGCACAAAGCCCTGGAAAGGTTGCCCTGATATTTGAAATTATAAGCTATAAAATCAGGTCTTGTCACGCAATTCGTAACTAAAAACTGTAAAAAAAATCCCGGTGCGATCTTCACCGGAGTCCGAAACTCCTTCTGGAAGATAAAACCGTCCGAGAGCTGTCCGCGCATGACATCCGGCCTGTTCTTCCTGTACCATAACAGGACCAGGGGATTGAAGGATTCGATGCAGTAGACGCCCTTATAATCGCGGAGAAGCTGATTGGCCGCCCTGCAGACGCGCAGGTCAAAATATTCTACCTTCATCTCAATGATGAGGGGAACCCTGCCGTCGACCGCCTCCAGTACCTCCTTGAATGTGGGGATGGGCTCCCCGCAGTCCAGAAGCCTGAACCTGCGTAGCTGCTGCAGTGTATAGTCGCATACCCTGCCTTTCTGCCCGCACATGCGCCCGAGTGTGAAATCGTGGAATACGACAGGAACGCCGTCCCTGGTCACCTGGATGTCGAACTCGATCCCGTATCCCTCTTCGACCGCCTTTTTGATGGCCGGAAGGGAATTTTCAGGCATGGCCGTTCCGTTTTTATGAAGGCCTCTGTGCGCAAAAAAACGTGTTTGAAAAGCCGTCTTGTCAGGTCTGTGCACCAACCTGGGCATGATCGCATAGATATAGGCACCGGAGAAGGCGGCCGTACACAGAGCAAGTTTTCCCGCCCTGCTTTTTTTATTCGTTTTATTCGCCATGGATTTTCTGTTTTCGCTGACGCACACGCCTGCCTGATGGCAGGAAACCGCCCGGCATGTGCCGATCATTTTAGAAAGAATTTTCAGATAAATATATACAATTCAATTCTTATCAGGTCATTATAACACTGATTTGCTCTGCCTGCTACCATAATATCGTATTAAATTCACGGAAAAACACTTTAAAATCACACCAGATGATGTATGACCAATCAATTCGCAGGCTAAATATGACTTGCTTTTTCCTTTATTATCATGTATTCTTTTTTGGTTGCGATAAAATGTGAATTCTTATATATTTTAATATAGTAGAAACGACGATTATTTCAACCTGTTTCCGAGGCTGATTCCGCCCTCCCCAGGACGGACCGGCCGCCACCGAAAGAGAAAGGTAACCACAATATGATTCAAGCAAACGGCGTCACACTCCGCCTGGGAAAAAAGGCTCTGTTTGAAGATGTTTCCATTAAATTCACGGAGGGAAACTGCTACGGCATCATCGGCGCAAACGGCGCCGGCAAATCCACCTTCCTCCGCATCCTGTCCGGCCAGCTCGAGACCACCAGCGGCAATGTCTCCATTTCCGAGGGTCAGCGCCTCTCCTTCCTGGAACAGGACCACAACAAATATGATAATCAGATCGTCCTCGATACGGTTATCCAGGGTAATCCCCGCCTGTTCGAGATCCGCGCCGAAAAGGACGCCCTCTATGCAAAAGAGGACTTCTCCGATGAGGACGGCATCCGCGCCAGCGAACTCGAGACCGAGTTTGCCGAGATGGACGGCTGGGAGGCAGAGTCCAACGCAGAGGCCCTGCTCAATGGTCTGGGCATCGAGACCGAGCTTCACGGATATCTGATGCGCGAGATCACCGGCGCCCAGAAGGTCAAGGTCCTGCTGGCCCGCGCTCTGTTCGGCAATCCCGATGTCCTGCTCCTCGACGAGCCCACCAACCATCTGGATCTGGACGCCATCAACTGGCTGGAGGAGTTTTTGATCAACTTCCCCAATACCGTCATTGTCGTCTCCCACGACCGCTATTTCCTCAACAAGGTCTGCACCTACATCGCAGATATCGATTACGGAAAGATCACCCTCTACGCGGGCAACTACGATTTCTGGTATGAGTCCTCCCGTCTTCTGATCCGTCAGATGAAGGAAGCCA
>DGRU01000194.1:1180-5266 GCA_002390025.1 Lachnospiraceae bacterium UBA4380 | reverse complement strand
AGATGAAGGAAGCCAACAAGAAGAAAGAGGAAAAGATCAAGGAGCTCAAGGAATTCATCTCCCGCTTCTCCGCCAACGCCTCCAAATCCAAGCAGGCGACCAGCCGTAAACGCGCACTGGAAAAGATCCAGCTCGAGGAGATCAAGCCCTCCAGCAGAAAATATCCTTACATCGATTTCCGCCCCGACCGCGAGATCGGCAACGAAGTGCTCACCGTAAGCGGCATCTCCAAGACCATCAACGGTGTCAAGGTCCTGGACAATGTCTCCTTTGTCATGGGACATGACGACAAGATCGCCTTTGTCGGAAGCCAGGAGCTTGCCAAGACCACTCTGTTCGAGATCCTCATGGGCAATATGGAGCCCGATGAAGGCACCTACAAGTGGGGCATCACGACCAGCCAGGCCTATTTCTGCAAGGACAACACGAAGGAGTTTGATTCCAGTCTGACCATTACCGAGTGGCTGACCGGCTTCTCCCCCATCAAGGATGTCACTTACGTCCGCGGCTTCCTGGGCCGTATGCTCTTTGCCGGCGAGGACGGCGTCAAGCACGTCAACATCCTGTCGGGAGGTGAGAAGGTCCGCTGCCAGCTCTCCAAGATGATGATCAGCGGTGCCAACTGCCTGATCTTCGATGAGCCCACAAACCATCTGGACATGGAGTCCATCTCCGCCCTCAACGAAGGCATGATGCGCTTCCCCGGCGTCGAGCTCTTCGCATGCCGTGACCATCAGGTCGTGCAGACCACTGCAAACCGCATCATCGAGATCCTGCCCGACGGCACCATCATCGATAAGGTCTCCACTTACGACGATTATCTGGAGAACAACGCCGATGCCAGAAAGCGCACCGTCTATGTTGCCTCCAGAGACGAGGATTCCAACTGAGTCCTCTCTTAAAAACCCGATTTCTCTTCCGGGAACCGTATTACTTTTCGGATTACTTTTCGGATTACTTTTCAAGATCAAAAAACGGATGAACAGGTATTTTTCCTGCTCATCCGTTTTTTATTTCTCTATGACACGATTCCGGCGGTCAAAGCCTGCAGGAAGATTGGAGATTCAATCTTATTGAGGATCGATCTTATTGAAAATTGATCTTATTAAGAATCGATCTTATCGAGAATCGATCTTATTGAGAATCAATCTTATTGAGAATCGATCTCATTGATCATGCTCAATTATTCTCAGATCATGCTCAATCATTCTCAATCTTTTCAGGATTTTCCTCTGCGGGCTGGGCGGGCACGAATACTCTCTCTCCCCTGGGACGGGCAGCCAGCTGTGCCTCTTTGACCGCTTCCTCGCAGAAGACACGCTGGGAATCGACCAGATCTTTGCCGCGGCGGTCGACGCGCTCATAGGTGCCGTCCGGCTTGAGGATATGGGCCTTTACGGTATCGGCCATCTCCACATCCAGGATATGGATGACCTTGCGGACGATCTCGCGGTCCTCGATGGGGAAGAGGATCTCGACGCGGCGGTCCAGGTTTCTGGGCATCCAGTCCGCGCTGGCCGCATACACCTCGGGGCGTCCGCCGTTTTCAAAATAGAAGATGCGGCTGTGCTCCAGGAAATTGCCTACGATCGAGCGCACACGGATATTCTCGCTGACGCCGGGGATGCCGACCTTGAGGCAGCAGATGCCTCGCACGATGAGTTCGATCTTTACACCTGCGGCACTGGCTTCATAGAGTGCCGCCATGATGTCGGGATCGCACAGTGAATTCATCTTGGCGCGGATCATGCCCTTCTCGCCTCTGAGCACATGGTCCCTCTCTCTGTCAATGAGGTGGAGGAAGCGGTCCTTGAGCCAGAGCGGGGCAAGGGCCAGACGGTTCCAGTAGCGGGGTTCCGAATAGCCCGACAGCATGTTGAAGGCGCTGGTCGCGTCCTCGCCGATGTCGTCGCGGCAGGTCATAAGGCCTATATCTGTGTAGATCTTGGCTGTCGTGTCGTTGTAGTTGCCGGTCGCCAGATGGACGTAGCGGCGGATGCCGTCGTCTTCGCGCCGTACGACCAGGGTGATCTTGCTGTGGGTCTTGAGTCCGGCCAGGCCGTAAATGACATGGCAGCCGGCATGCTCGAGCATGCGGGCCCAGACAATATTGTTTTCCTCGTCGAAACGGGCCTTGAGTTCTACCAGGACAGTGACCTGTTTTCCGTTCTCCGCGGCTTTTGCAAGCGCCGCGATGATGGGAGAGTTGCCGCTGACACGGTAGAGGGTCTGCTTAATGGCCAGAACCTGAGGATCCTCCGCCGCCTGCGCGACAAAATTGACCACTGGCTGGAAGGTCTGATAGGGATGGTGCATGAAAATGTCACCGCCGCGGATCTGTTCGAAAATATTACAGCCGGCAGGCAGACGCGGAATCTCCTGGGGCTTGGCGTAGCGGTCTTCGCGCAGCCACTCGAATCCCTCGAGGCCGTATAGTTTCATGAGGAATGTCAGATCCAGAGGTCCGTCGATCTCGAAAATCTTCTCCGGTGTTACGGAAAATTCTTTTTTCAGGAAATCAAGGAGCCTGGGATCCATGCCGTGCTCCACTTCCAGACGGATGGCATAGCCTCTCTGCCTCTTCTTGAGCTGCTTTTCGATTTCCTTGAGCAGGTCGGAGGCATCGTCCTCGTCGATCGTCAGGTCCGCGTTGCGGGTGACGCGATAGGGATAGGCACACACAACGTCATAGTTGAGGAAGAGGCTGTCCAGATGATGGCGGATGATCTCCTCAAGGAAGATCACACGGCGTTTTTCAGACTCGGGCAGTTCCAGGATGCGGGGCAGCACGGCGGGAACCTGTACTGTGGCGTACTGGAAGGGTTCCTTTTCCCTGCCGGTCTTGGCTTCCTTGTTTTTGCTTCCTTTGCCCTCTTTTCCCTCCTTTGCTGCCTTGGCAGCATTGGGATCCTTTTCTTTTGCCGCCTTTGCCGCTTCTTTGGCCGCCTTGGCTTCTTTGACTTCATCCAGAGCCGCTTTCAGTTCCCCCGCATGGCGGGCTGCCTTCAGGGCCTTGGTCTCCTTGGACTCCTTTGCGGGTTTTTTGGGTTTCTGCAGATAACCGGAAATGCCCTGTCCGGTACCTTCCTGGCGGGTCAGTAGAGCGCAGATATTCAGACTCTTGTTGCTGACCAGAGGGAAGGGGCGGGAATTGTCCACTGCCATGGGTGTCAGCACCGGGAAAACCTCTGTTACGAAGTACTCGTCAACAAAGTTTTTTTCCTCAGGGGTCAGTTTGTCATAGCTCTCGACAACATCCAGACCGTTCTCACGAAGGCCGGGAAGCAGCTGGTGGTTGTAGGTCCAGTACTGGCTCTGCATGAAATTGTGGGCGTCTTCAATGATGGCGTCCAGCTGCTCTTTGGCCGTCATGCCGGCAATGTCGCGCTTTTTGTAACCCGCATTGACCATATCCTGCAGAGACGCGATGCGGACCATGAAAAATTCATCCAGGTTGGAAGCCGTAATACTCAGGAATTTGAGACGCTCAAAAAGAGGATTGTCCTTATTTCTCGCTTCACTGAGGCATCTGCGGTCAAACTGCAGCCAGCTCAGCTCACGGTTATGATAATACTTGGGATTTGTATATTGTTCTCTCTGCTCTGCCATGATTCTCTCCTGCATCTTTCAAGACTCGTGTAGTCTGCGATTTCTTCTGTCCTTCACAATGTAGACCTGATTGATCCCCTTTCACCGGCTGAGCCGGAGAAAAGCCGGAATCCTTCATCGTTTCTTCTGCTTGATCACAGGGCGTATGCCGAACACTTCCTCAAAGAAATCGGCACGCTGGCTGAAAAGGCCTTTTTCCAGAGAAATATCTTCTCCTGTCTCGACCAGGATATACATTTTCCTGTCCTGGATGCGAATCTGCAGATCGTCGAATTTCCGGCGGTGGGAGCGGTCGAGCGCATTGGCCACGCGCAGGATCGCAGTCAGGCGGGCGATCGTCATGCACTGCTCTTCTCCGAGAGGGGATTGCTCAGCGATGAGCTTCTGGTAGGAATACCTCTCGTGATTAAAGCGGACTACACAGGCGACGATTTCCTGTTCGATCTTGGAAATACCGATGATCTCCGTGGACTTGAT
>DGRU01000194.1:0-1067 GCA_002390025.1 Lachnospiraceae bacterium UBA4380 | reverse complement strand
ATCTCCAGAAGGAGTTTTTCCCTGGCGCCCATGCCATGCTGCTTTTTGGTGCTGTCAAAAATTTTGAGGGCAATCCTGGCGATCGTGCTGGCGCGCTCTTCGCTGCTCCTGTAGCGGCGGCCGATCTGCCGCGCACAGGCCAGAATGTCCTGTTCAAAATCATGGGGTGCCTTGAGGTATCTGCGTTTTTCGGCAAACTCATAGACGATGCCGTCACAGAGTGTAACGCAGGGGAACCACAGAAGCTCCGCATTCACCCTGTCGGCAATGCATCGAAGCATGATGGCGGAGATACGGAGAAGGGGGACATTGTCGTCTTCAATGCCCAGTCTCTGCGCGAGTTCCGTGCGGTTGTATCTCTCCAGTTCGGTCATAAACTGACGAAAATCCCTGACGGAGACAAATTCTCCGTTCTGCCTCGTCTTGTCCAGAGTATCCGTCATTTTCGACTGGAAGGAAACCTTGTTCTTGCGGACGACTTCGGAGATGTAGTCGTCGACAACGATGACATTTTTTATCTTCATATTCTGAAGATAGAGTCTTTCAAAAACATGGAGCTGGGAGTTTACCATCTCCTCAACCAGTTCCCTGGTCTTGTGACTGCCGGCTCCTATGCGGCCGAGAAGCTCATTGAGGCGCAGGATGCCCAGCAGGATATTCTGGGTCAGGACAAGACGGTCCTTGGCAAAGAGGGAGATCTGAATGCTGCCGCCTCCGACATCTACGATGGCGGTCCCCTTCTGAATGACGCGGTTGAAATCTTCGCCCTTTGACGCAATGGACTTGTAGTCAAGGAAGCGCTGCTCCGAATTGGCCAGGATCTCGACATGTATGCCTGTCTCCTGCTCGATCTGCCGCAGTACTACCGTCGCGTTTTCCATATCCCGGAAAGCGCTGGTCGCGTAGGCCTGGCAGGCGGTGACACCGTAGCTGTCCATGATCCTCTTGAAATCCATCAGGATCCTCTTGATCTCCGCCACATGCACAACGCTGATCTTCCCGTCATTGTAGGTGTCCGATCCCAGGTCGATCAGGTGAATGACGTCATCGATCTGACGGATGCCGTT
>DGRU01000118.1 GCA_002390025.1 Lachnospiraceae bacterium UBA4380 | reverse complement strand
CCGTGCCGGAGCCCGAGCAGGAACCTGTGCAGGAAACCGGGTTGGAACTTGAGCAGGAACCCGTGCAGGAAACCGGGTTGGAGCCTGAGCAGGAACCTGTGCAGGAAACCGGGTTAGAACTTGAGCAGGAACCTGTGCAGGAAACCGTGCCGGAGCCCGAGCAGGAACCCGTGCAGGAAACCGGGTTGGAACTTGAGCAGGAAACCGTGCAGGAAACCGGGTTGGAGCCTGAGCAGGCACCCGTACAGGAACCTGAGCAGGAGCCTGTCCCCATGCAGCCCGTTTCCAAGACCAAGATCTGCCGGAACTGCGGTGAGAAAATAGAAATTGGTGATATATTCTGCATCTATTGCGGAACACGCCAGGAGCCTGCTCCCGCACAGACACCGGCAGCAGCCCCTGCATATACAGATCTACCGGCATATGAAGAGCCGGCAGCAGCTCCCGCGGAGTCCGGGTATGCGGAGTCTTATGTGAGTCCTTATGCAGAGTCCGCCTATGCGGCGGATGCACCGGCATATGAAGAGCCGGCAGCAGCGCCTGCAGAGCCCATGTATGCGGAGCCGGCGGCAGATCCTTATACAGAGCCTGCTCCTGAAGAAGAAGCTGCGGCAGAGGATGCGGCCGCAGAACCTGCCGGCACACCTGCTGCGGAGAATGAACCTGTGTGGGCACTTGAACAGGAAGATGACACAGTGTATGTGCCTTCTTGGAGCTCCTTTGAGCCGATCTCAGCCCCGGAGCCCGCACCTGTACAGGAAGAGGTGTTTGAGGAGACGGCAGAAGCCGCTGCCGGACCTGTGCCTTCGCAGGAAGAAGTATTTGAAGAATATGAAGAACCCGCACCTGCACCGCAGCCGGAGCCCGCACCTGCACCGCAGCCGGAGCCGGCAGCTGTGATGGAAGAGGCGGAGACTGCCCAAGAGCCTGCGCCTGTACCGGAAGAGCACACAGAAGAGGCTCCCTCACCGGTCAAAATGGAAGCGGTCTGCCCCTGCTGCGGATCGATCGTGCCTTCCATCTATGCATTCTGTATCTTCTGCGGATCCCGGATGCCCGTCCAGGACCAGCCCGCGGAGGTGAAAGAGCCGGTTGAAGAAGAGTCTGCAGCCGGAATGCAGGACAGAGGTATGGATGATTATAAAGAAGCCGGAAGCGGATTTTTCTTCGGCGGAAGCCTCTGATCAGTAATTGAGAACCGCCGCACGAGAGTGCCCAGGTAGGAGAGATGAATATGATTGATGTCAGGGATGGAGTGATCTCCTTTGTTTTTGCCAATGAGGATACCTATCTGCTGCCGAATCTGGTGGAAATGGATCTCTATCGGTACCTTTGCTATACGCTGTATGAGCGGGGGATCAAATATATTTATATTCTGAGGGCCGGTGCGGACGGCTACTATCTGTCGATCCAGGGGGATGAAGCGGAGAGGATGCTCAATGAGACAAAACTCCCCGGCATACATCTTATCGGAAAATTCGGAAGGATCTACAGCCGGGAGCGCACTGAGAAGATCGACTGGGACTGTGAAGATCTGGACCAGCTGATCGACAGCAAGATCCCCACACTCCTGAAGCAGAGAGGCCGTGTCGCGGTGATCTTTGATCTCGAGACCTTTAACACGGTGCTGCGGGACGACACCATGGGGACTCTAAACACCTATATCGGCCTCATGGACCGGGCCAGAGAACAGGGAAATGCCATCGTTCTGGTCGGCCCGATCCAGGATTCCCGGATCCACAACGTGCTGGCAGGGCCCGAGAGCGTATTCCGCTTTTCTGATGAGAGGGGACACTCCCTCTGCAGAGAGATGAGAGAGATCCTGATGGACCCCTCCAATCCTCCTCTGTACAAGGAAATGAAACGCAGACTGGGCAACCGCTGCATCTGGCTGAACATGTTTTCAAAAGAGAGCGTCAGGGTCATCCTGCGGCGCAACTGGATGGATTCGGCCGAGCTGCCTCCGGATGAACAGGAGACCGCGGCGATCGCCGCTCTGGTCAGCCTGTGGTATGCCTCACCTGCTTTCCGCGCAAAGTGCGGGAAAATACTCGGAGAAAACAAATTCCGCAGATTTTCCGATCTGCGAAACGATCTCAAAAAGGCGGATGTTATGTTTGGACTTAGAAAAAAAGCAAAAGAGCTGCTCTCTGCAGATGCACCGATCCAACAGGAGAACAGAGACTGGGAACGCTCCTATGTCGGCGTCACAGCGGAAAACCGCGTGACAGAAGCTCTGCAATCCATCCGTCTTTCCAATCAGTTTTCGTCTGAAGAGGACTTTTCCGATATCCTCACCCGCCTGGACCACGTGACGGAGCTCTACAGATCACCCCGTGTCAATGAGATCCCGGGTGTGATCCAGAACGATATCGATAAGATGGTCTATTCGATCACAAGGGCTTCGGCGCGCGGGGAACTGCAGACCATCAGGGCGGCTCTGGATGTTCTGGAATATGCCCAGCTCAGGAATTTCAATTTTGACAAGGATACGATCAAGATCTGGAAGTGCAAGACAGCGATCGTCACCGTGACGGAAAATATTTCCAGGCTCAAACGCCTCAAGGCGGAGGACAAGCTGAACATCACGGAATACAGACAGAAGAAACAGGCCATCTACGATCAGCAGGAGGCCCTGCAGAACAGGACACCCGGACTGGATGATTTCCTGGACAGAATGGCGGCTGGCCTTCCTGTAGACTACTATTCCGTCGTCGGCCAGCAGGCGCTGGAGTACTGCAGACTTGCCGACAAGGGCAATAAAGTACAGGATCAGCTGAAGGCCTGTATCGCCAAATACACCTACCATATGAAAGCCTTTGATCAGGAAGAGGACAAGCTGGACCAGCTCACCAACGCCTCCCGCAGTGCGGTCACGGTCCGCGCGGTGAGCGTGTCGGACATCCTGGGCGAAGTCGGCACTATGGAAAGTGAATATATCATGGAATCGGACAAGTCCAGAGAACAGGAAATGTACGACATCAAACAGTCGCTGGAACAGCTTTCCGACGCGGCAATGAGTACAGGCATGAATTACGTTGACACCCTGCGCAGGTTCCAGCAGATGAAGAATGAAGAGACAGGAGTAAAACAGTGCTGAGTCTAGGTGTGGATTTCGGAAGTACATATTCATCTGTGTCGGCGTATCGCAGAGATACCAACAATGTCGAACCCATGCTCGCCGGCATGGCTGCGCCGCATATTCCTTCTGTTGTCTCTGTCAAAAACGGAGTCATGGATTTTGGAAAGGCCGCCAAGAGCAGGACCGGAAAGAGCGGTGTCAGGACTTTCAAGGGATTCAAGATGCTTCTGCCGGAGTCCCCTGAGACGGCCCGCCTGCGCGGATATACCGGGGAATATACTCCGGAATATATCACGGAGCGCTATCTGGAAAATCTGCTGACAAAGGCTGTGCAGTATTACCACCGCGGGACCCGGGTCGAGAGACTCGTGATCTGTGTGCCGGAGATCTGGTTCCAGAGCGTCCGCAGTGTCAACGCAAGGGCAAAGCTCAGAGAGATCTGCCGCAAGTATCTCTTTGTCCACCAGATGCAGATCGTCAGTGAACCGTCTGCCGCCTGTGCATTTTTTGCCTATAATTATCACAGGAACAGCAGGGAGAGAGAACTCTATGACGGCCAGATCCTGCTGATCGACTACGGCGGAGGTACTCTGGACATCACGCTCACGGAGATCAACCCCTGCCGTGACAAAGATGCCCCCGGCCTCATGGAGATCCGCGTGCTGGAGCAGACCGGCGCCGGTGAGAATGCCGACGGAGAGATCGGAGAAGCGGGCATCGCATATATGGAAAATGTGATGGAGACTTCCCTGCGCAGATTCGGGATCACCCCTCCGGAGGGCGGGTTCCGCACCGAACCCAGATTTATGCGGGCGGTCGACCGTCTTGAGGAAGATCTTCAGTCCATGACGGAAGCGATCCGGGATACATATGATGCATTCGGCACAGAGAACCCCTCTGACATCATGGACTCCATGGATGAATTCACCACCATCGAATACGGCGGGACGGATATTCCCATACGTTATTCGGTGATGCTGGAGGTCTACAGGGAGAGGATCTATCCCGTGCTGAACGCCAAACTGGACGAAATGATCCAGTATATGAATGAAAAAAAGATCCCCTTCATGGAGAGGAACAGAGAGAATTTCAAGATCGCTCTGGTAGGCGGTTTCGGAAACTTCTATCTGGTCGCCGATCAGATTGAAAAGAAATTTGCCTTCAGCTCCAGTGACCGCAGGCGCCAGGGTATTATTTTCAATCGCGGAGACAGAGAGAATGCCATCTCTATGGGAGCGGCTCTTCTGGCAGAGGGCATTATCGGCATCCGCAACACGGCGCCTTATTCCATCGGTCTCGCCTCTATGGGCTGCATGGACGACAGCGGCACAGGTATGGGACCCTCATTTACGGATTATGCGATCCATTACAGGGAGCCGATCAGATTTGAGGAACCTTTCTTTGCAAAGGACGCGGACGGACGCCCGCTCCTCTACTATCTGTCCGAGAAGGGGATCAGCAGGATCGCCTGGTCCCAGAGCAGGGATCTGTCGCAGGCGCGCGTAGACCTGATCCGTCCCGAATATGAGGACCGCATCCGCAGGGCTCTGGCTGATTCCTACGGCATGCTGGCATCCATTGGCTTTTCACTGGACGGAGCCGGAGTTGTAAGTGTTCATATCCAACTGCATGACTGGCTGGGAAGACCGATCGAGGGCAGGGATAAAATAGTGGAACTGACCAGGCTGGATGACCTGTTGGTGTAAAAGGCAGATATTTACTTCGTGCCGCCGCGTTTGGTGCGGAGCGAGGAGGTTGGAATGAGATTCGGAAGAGTACATGACGGGCTTGAACAGATGAGCAATCGAAGCAGTCTCGCTGTCGAGGATGTGCTTGATCTGTTTTACGACCTTTGCGAAGATGTCAGAGAAGAGACAGGCACACCTGTCGATCAGCTCGAGATGCGCAATGAGGATGCCCTGATGCGGCGTCTTCCATGGACAGGCAATATTTTTGTAAAAGCATACAAGGCCAATAAGGGCAGGTTCCAGTCGCAGACGAGAATAAAGATCCTGCAGGGGGTCGAGAGCGAGGTCGCAGATGCTGTCCGGGAGACAGATGAGGCGATCAGTGTCCTGCAGAAGACCCGCAGCCGCAGGGATGAGCTTGCGGCTAAAAAGAGGGAGCTGCAGAAGACGCTGCAGGAAACGGAGGAAAGCCGCGCTGTCTGCAGGCAGATCCAGTCGGAGATCGATTCCCTTGAGAAGGAGATTGATCCGGTTCTCAAGGACAGGATCCGGGAACTGAGGTCCTACAAACAGGACCGGGAGAGAGAGGCCCTGGAACTGCACGAACAGATCTCCAAGGAGAAAGCCGCCCTGGAACAGAGCGCTGCCGAGAACGGCAGACTCAAGCATGCGCGGGATGCGCTGCGCCTGCAGGCGGCCGTGCAGAACGAAAAAAATGAAAAGCTGCGCGATGAAGAACGCAGACTGGAGGAGAGCATTTCCTCCATGGACGAGGCTTCCAGCTCCCTGGATGAAAGGATTCGGAGCCTGCAGAGAGACCTGGAGAGCAGGGACTATGAGAAGCTCCGCCAGTATAAGTTGGAAAAAATAGAAGCCCTGGAGGCCCAGCAGGACAACTGCACAGAGCTGGAGGAAGAAATCGCCCGCACCCAGGCCGCCCTGGAGCAGGAACAGGTCAAATTCCGCGAGACAACTGCAGCGGCCGAGCTGGCTCAGGAGGCTCTCCAGAAGAAGCTGGATGAGCATGCGGCCAAACGAAAGGAGTTTGAGGCAAAGCAGGAGGCATTTGAAAGAAAGTGCGAGGCTGAAAAGGAAGCTCTTCAAAGAGATGAAGAGGAATTTGCCGAGCTCTGCCGCCAGGCCCGCGAAGAGGCCCGCAGGGAAGAGGAGGCCTTCGAGGCTCAGTGCGGCGCAGAAAAGGAAAAGCTGGCCCAGGAGGCAGAGGACTTTGCCGTGAAGTGTGAGGAAAAACGGCAGGCACAGCGGGATGAAAGAGCCCGCTTTGAGGCCCAGTGCAAGGCGGAACTGGACAAACTTGGCCAGGAAGAGATCGCCTTCAAGGCCCGATGCAATCTGGACCGTGAGAATATCGCCAAAAAAGCTGCCGCCTCCAAGCAGCGCTGTGCGGAGGAAGTCCAGAGGATCAAACAGGAGGAGGAAGCCTACAAGGCCCGCTGCAATGCCCAGAAGGAGATGATCCTCAAGCAGGAGGAGGAAGCCAGGGCGCGCTCCGAGAAAGAAAAGGAAGCGGTTCTCCGCTATGCGGAGACCCAGAAGATGGAGGCCGAGAAGCGCCGGCTGGATATCCTCCACACCAGGGAACAGGCGGAACAGGAACAGGAGGAGCTGCTCCGTCAGGAGAAACAGATGGAGGAAGAACTCGGCAAACTCAGGAGCGAGCTGATCGAAGAGAGAATGGTAAAGGCAAGGGGCAGGGTTGCCCTCATGCAGGAGATCCGCGGAGCCCTGGAGGAAAGTTATGAGGTCCTGCTGCGCACCTCCGGCAAAACACAGGAGGACATTCCGGAGAAGAGCCTCTTTGACGCCCGTCTGGACAGGGTCGATGAAGAACTCAAGTCCTGTACGGCTCTCTACAGAAATCTTGTCCGCAGTCTGGAAGGAGGGACGCTTTGAAGTGCGTAGTATGTGAAGAAAAACTGGACAACACCGTCCAGCACTCCTTTTGCCCCACGTGCGGCTTTCCCGTTTTCCGTGTCCTGGACAAGGATCCTTCCACACAGAACAACATCAAGAGGGCTGCTGCACGATGCAGGGATGCCTGGATCGGAGATGCCAGGCTCTGGGTCGTAGTCCACAAATACAGGAAGACCCCGGACGGACTGGTCAGCGTCTCGGAGGACAAGGTGCCGATCGCGTCCTGCAGAGATCTCAAGAGTAACGAGATCCACTGGCTGCCTCAGTCATTTGCCTCTATCCGGACAAACAGGAAGATCAACATTGATCTCAAGGTCCGCAACGGAGAGAAAAAGTGCAGGGTGAGCGTGCCCATTGTGCCCCCTGCCGCCTCCGGTTCCTGGCACATAGGATTTACACAGGAGAGCCCGGGCTACCTGCGGATGCACCTCGATGACGGCAGCAGATGCGTCAGATCAGGAAGGATCTCCATTCATGAGGCCGGCCTGCGGCCGGGGGATCCGGGGAAACCAGCCAACTAGTGCCTGAACTGACAGCGCAGTCCAATAAAAGGTGGATTTGATATGAATGGTAATAATTTTTTTGACCGGCATTATTCGCAGGGAATTCCCGATCAGCGGCCCGGCTTTTTTGTGGGGATCCTGATCGCCCTGTTTTTTACCGGCAGCATCTTCGCCTGGGTATACGCAGTGCAGAAAAATACAGATACGACCAGTGCAGTGGTCCACATCGTTTTTGCGGTCGCCGCACTCTCGCTGGTCCTGAATCTGTTTCTGCTTTTCAGGGTGGGATATAATGGATTTGCGATGAATTTCTTTGTCAACTATGTGCTGGCACTGATCCTGACCATCGCGGGATTTTATATTTTCAATATTCAGACACCGGCAGCCAATCCCAATGACGGACGGGAGCTGTGGAGATTTCTCTTCTACTTACTGGCTTCGGGGCTGATGAACGGCCTGCCGACATTCGCGATCAGCGGGATCATGTGGATCCTCATGGCCATGTTCGGCGATATGTAAATGTATAAAAACTTCAACAGATAAAGTACGGAAACGATTCAAACAATTGGAAAGGAGCGGAGCATGGGAGTATTTGAAAAAGCCGGGATGATTTTCGGAGGGCCCAAGAAACCGACGCAAAAGCAGATCAATGATGAGCAGAAGAAAAGGGCAAATCGCGTACAGGAACTGAATAATCAGATCCGTGCCGCTCTGGTGACTTTGAAAATAGAAGACCTGACCCACACCATCCCGCCCGAGACTCTTGAGAGATACGACAATATCCGCAAAGGTCTCGCAAAGGAATTTGACGGAAGTCCCGTCAAAAGGCTCGATATCGTCCGGATGGAGGAACTGACTCTTCAGATGGTGGAAAAGCTGCAGAGCGCCATCCGCAAGGGCGACACGCAGACTGTGAGCTGGATCCTCAAGGGCCTCTACTACAGCACCAACGAGGCGCGCAAGGACATCACCGAGTCCCAGCAGGAGCATGCGGAGGATATCCAGGAGAAGCGCGAGAACATGCTGGAGAAGTATGTGACTGCCGTATCCGTCAGCGCACAGCAGCATGAGAAGATGGAGGAGATCCGCGTCATCACAGGCAAGATCAGCAGGAATACGGACGAGCGCAACAAGAAAAAGTCCGAGATGGACAAGATGCTGAACGAAAAGCCTTACCTGACCATGCAGCTGCA
This sequence comes from Lachnospiraceae bacterium UBA4380, assembly GCA_002390025.1. Classification (GTDB taxonomy): domain Bacteria; phylum Bacillota; class Clostridia; order Lachnospirales; family Lachnospiraceae; genus CAG-791. Next base: position 1,284 of record DGRU01000118.1, on the reverse strand, counting down.
GGAGGCGGGCAGCCCCGAGACCATTAAGACACCGGAGCTGATGGAAGCCGCCACACTGGTCACTGAGGTCTACGACCTCAATGACACCATCAAGGATCTGGCCTCCATGGAAAAGAACCTGAGCCGCAGTGTGATGCAGGACCGCGAGTCCATCCGCATGATCGACGCAGCCCTGAGCCAGATCGATTTCATGATGTCCGAGGAAGACATGGATACCCTGCGCAGCCTGCAGGATGAGATCGCCCAGTCTATGGCAGATTCGGCGACCCAGTCCAAGGAACTGCAGGAGATCATTGACCGTCACCACCTGATCTTCGAGAACTGGCTCAAGAACCAGGCCAACTATCTGACTGCTGCAGCAAGGAAGTTCCAGAAGATGAAATTTCTCGAGAAGCGGGAGGAGCAGGAGCGCATCCGCGCCGAAAAACTCAAACAGGAGATGCAGGATGTCAGACAGGAACTTGCAGTGGAAGAGGTCGTCGCGAACGAAGAGAAGATCCTTCTTGAGAACGAATAATGATAATAAATAGTCTGCATATGGCAGCTGATGATCGACATATCCTGTATCCTGCCATTGACAGGATCGAAGATACGGAGGAAATAAAATGAAATTTGGACCGATTAAACTGGGCGGCGGCAATAAAGACAAGAAAAACACCAAGGAGAAAAAGGGCTTTCTGGACGGAAGCACAAAGAAAAAGAAAGAGTCCAGGGAGACTGTAGAGCTCAAGCTCCAGGCTGAACTGGATATGATCGCCGAGCGCTATCAGAACACCATCGTCAGCGAGACGGCAAAGATCCGCGAGAAACGCAGAAACGGCCGCGACGACGAGAGAAATGTCATCAGGATCTGTGATGCATTTTACGGGCTTCTGGTCATCAAGGAGGCCAAGGAGAATCTGGAGGAGATCCGCTCCACGACAGATCTGTGCAATTCCATGAACCGTATGGGTACAGCGCTCAAGGTCCTCAACCGCCTTGACGCCTCTCAGGAGACTCCCAACAAGTTCACCATCCGCCGCCAGATCGGCAAGATGCGCAGAAGTGCCGACAAGGGCGACAACCGCATGGAGAATGTCTACAAGGACATGGAGGAGTATGTTCCTTCCGATCTGATCGACAGACTGGTGCGCGGTGAGAGTGTCTACGAGTGCCTGCAGGGAGAGTCTCTTCCCCAGAACAGCGATATTTCCAAGATGTTTGACAGCATGCTCGACGGTCTGACCGATGAGCCCGTCAATGATGCGGCCGTAGAGGGGAATATCGCCAGCATCAGCGACCTGA
>DGRU01000205.1:348-3716 GCA_002390025.1 Lachnospiraceae bacterium UBA4380 | reverse complement strand
CATGCAGATGCTCAAGGCCAAGCTCTACATGCTGAAAAAGGAAGAGGAAGAGGCCAAGCTCGCCGGTATCCGCGGCGAGGTCAAGGACATTGCCTGGGGCAGCCAGATCCGCTCTTATGTCCTGCAGCCCTATCCCCTGGTCAAGGACACCCGCACCCAGGAGGAGACCTCCAACACCGGCGCGGTCCTGGACGGCGATATCGACCGTTTCATCAACGCATATCTGCGCATGGGCGCCAACAAGGCCAGCCGCAGCGAAGAGATGTGATGAAACGCATCTGAGACACTGCATTTTGAGTGATTTTTTCAAAGGACTCTCGACAGGGTCCTGAATAAAAAAGAAATAAGGCGGCTTTCATTTTATGCTCACATTACCGGAAACCATAAAACTGTTTGACAGCGATGCTTATGCAACGGATTTCTCAGCGTCCGTTCTCTCTGCGGAGTTGATTGAAAAAAAGAAGTCCAGCCACTGGGAGATCGTCCTTGACCGGACCCTGTTTTTCCCTGAGGAGGGCGGACAGACACCGGATACCGGGACGATCGATGGACATCCCGTGATCGATGTGCAGCTGGACGGAAATGTGATCCGGCACAGCATAAGAGCTGAAAAGACAGACGGCGGACAGCCGCCCTTTGCTCCGGGACAGCTGGTCCGCGGACAGATCGATTTCGGCCACCGCTTCTCCAACATGCAGAACCACTCGGGCGAGCACATCCTGTCAGGGCTTGTGCACAACCGCTTCGGCTACGACAACGTGGGCTTCCACCTGAGCGACAACACCGTGACCCTGGATTTCAACGGCTCTCTGACGGACGAGGACATCCTCTGGCTCGAACAGACCGCCAACCGGGTCGTCTGGGACAACAAAGAAATCCGCGGCTGGTATCCGGATCCGGAGGAACTTAAGTCCATCGAATACCGCAGCAAAAAAGAAATCGACGGTCCCCTGCGCCTGGTGGAGATTCCCGGTGTGGACATGTGCGCCTGCTGTGCGCCCCATGTCAGAAGGACCGGCGAGATCGGCCTGATCAAGGTGATCCGGACCCTGCGCGAGCGCAGCGGCATCCGCCTGACCATCCTCTGCGGCAGCCGTGCTCTTGCCTACATGCAGACCCTGCAGCGGGCGGCGGAGGATGTCTCCCACCTGACCAACATGCCCCGCGAAGAGATCGCTGCCGGCACCTCCCGCATCCTTGACGAAAATGAAAGGCTCCGCCAGCGCGAAGCCGCCCTCGAGGCGGCTGTCACGGCAGCTCTCGCAGCCTCTGTGCCTGCTGATCAGCAGGATGTCTTCCTGTTTACGGAGGGAGCCGACGGCAGCAGCGCCGGCATCGGCAACCTGGCCCAGCGCAGACTGGTCAACACACTGTGTGAGACACATCCCGGCTACTGCGGCGTCTTCGCCGGCAGCGACGAGACAGGCTACCGCTACATTATCGGAGCCACCGGCAGCGGCGACGCGCGCGCCCTCAACGCCTGCCTGCGCAAATACTGCCCCGCCCGCGGCGGCGGAAAGCCCGCCATGGTACAGGGATCAGTCCAGTCGACACAGGAGGAAATCCGGACAGCACTCCGCAAGTCCCTGTACGAGATCTCGGAATCCTGAGCGGAGAAATGCTGTTTCAGACAGATTGGAACAAAATACTATTCAAGATTTGAAGGAGGAATCGAAATGGCCGGAGTAGTGATTTACCTTTTCCTGATCTTCTTCGTTATTTCCCGCGTTGTAAATTCTAAAAAAGCAAAGGGCAGCGGAAATGCAGCTTCGCGCAGCAGAACAGGCAGATCTGCCGGCAGGACTCCCATGGCTTCAGACGGCCACCGCGTGCCGAAGGACCAGGATATTTCCTGCCGCCGCTTTGGCCACAGGCACGAGGAGTTTGACACACCGAGGTTCATTCCCCACGATGATCTTGAAGAGGGATATATCATCCTCAACGGCGTCCGGATGAAACTGACGGAGGCCGACAGCTACGAAAACAGAATCTGAAAGTTGTGGTTGTCATGGTTGTCAAGGGGGTTGTCAAGGGGACGGTTCTTCTGACACCTCGCATGCGAGGTGTCAGAAGAACCGTCCCCTTGACAACCGTCCCCTTGACAACCGTCCCCTTGACAACCCGTCCCCTTGACAACACCCTTAACAACACCCTTAACAACCAAGGAAAGGCTCTGCCTGACTCATTTTTTCAGAATGAGACAGACAGAGCCTTCTTTTTTGTGTCGGGAAACTTGATTTTTCAAGAAGCCAGGAATATAATCTGATATTAATATAACTGAAATATATCGATACATCATAATTTTGGAGAGGGGTCACAAGTCAGAGAAGAAAAGGACCCCTGAGGATCATAAGAAATTGTAAAAACATAGAAGCGGCGGGGATGGATAAAGTGCATGAATAACGGCAGAACAGGAGGGCAAAAATGGATTACAGAAAGTTGCTGCATCATGAAGAGGACGATCTTAAGGCTTCTGCACACGAGTCGGCGGCAGAACTTGAATATTGGAGCAAGCCTGATTTTGAGGGAGCCATGTATGACGACAGGATCTATACGATCAATGACATCTATTCGCTTCCGGAAGGGGTGATTGCAGAGCTGATCGGAGGGAAGCTGTACTTTAAAGGGACTCCGAAGGCAATTCACCAGGAGCTGTCCGGAGAAGTTTACTTTGATACCGTCAGTTATATCCGGAGAAGAGGGGGAGACTGCAGAGTGTTTTTCCCTCCTTATGGAGTGTATCTGCACGGGGATGACTCCACGTATGTGATCCCGGATCTGACGATTGTGTGTGATCCGGATAAAAGGAGAGACGACGGGTGTTTCGGCGCGCCGGACTGGGTGGTGGAAGTGATTTCCAAATCCACGCAGAAGATTGATTATGGCCTGAAGCTGTTTCTGTACAGGGAGGCGGGTGTGCGCGAATACTGGATCATCAATCCCATGAACAATACAGTTATGGTGTATGTGTTTGAGGATGGGAGGGAAGACGCTGACCTGTATTCCTTCGATGATGAGGTGCCCTGCCATGTTTTTCCGGGGCTGGTCATCCGTCTGTCAGACAGATTGTAAAAGGTTGTCAAGGGTACGCGCGCAGGCAGTCCAGAATGTAGCCCGCCTTGGGCGCGAAGAAGCACAGGGTCGAGTAGCCCCAGTAATTGAGGCGCACGCCGCTGTCATTTTCCCGGCAGTATTCAAATTCATCGAAGGCGAAAACGGGCATGAGCTCGATGCAGTTGATCCCCAGGGATTTGAGATAGGGGATTTTCTCAACAATGCCCGCATAGGTCCCCCGGTATTTGATCCTGCTGGAGGGGTCTTTGGTAAAACCTCTCACATGCATCTCATGAACCTCCACCCCCATGCGG
>DGRU01000205.1:0-179 GCA_002390025.1 Lachnospiraceae bacterium UBA4380 | reverse complement strand
CGGACCGTTCCCGGCCGGCCGTACGAGTACGGGACTGTCCATGAGCCCCTTATCCGTCGGGATCTTCCACAGCTCTCCCTCCGGAATACTTTCTGCGGATCTTTACGCGGTCCGCGCGCGCTGCAGGGCTTTGAAGCCCACGGTCTCCGGATGAGCAAGGAAACGGAAGTCCTCCGTCC
>DGRU01000173.1 GCA_002390025.1 Lachnospiraceae bacterium UBA4380 | reverse complement strand
GGTTCGACCCCGACTGCCGGCAGTAAAAATACCCGGAAAGTGCAAAGAATGCATTTTCCGGGTATTTTTAATTTATTTTTCAGAAATTATGTGTATAATACTCTGTTTTTGAATAAACTGACTGGATTTTTGCCCGAAATCTGCCTGAAATGATAGAAATTGGATTGGATTTAATGGGGTATTCATAGATTTGTAGGCTATTTTCGGGCGCAGAATTACCCTCGAAAGGCCCTCTTTTTGACGCTTTACTTGACAGAGTTTGTTATATCTGGTATAGTAGCAACTGCATGTAACAAATTTGTAACAAAAACGAAATTTATGTAATCAATTAGATTATAATTTTTTAATAAAATTCAATCGGAGGAATAATGGAGTTTAAAAGAGTTAAGTTGTTATCTGGAATGCTTTCAGCCGCGGCAATTGCTGCTATGACCGGTGCCCCGGTCCTTGCAGAAGAAGCTGCCAGCGAAAGTCTTTTCCTTACAAATACTCTGGAAAACGATCAGGATCAGGAGGTCGGCAATTCCGGTACTGTAGAGCAGTTTCTTGGAGGTACACTGAACTCTGAGGAAGACGGAGAAGAGGACAAGGCTTTTGATGCTGCTGAAACCGCAGAAGCTCAGGAATCAGAGCCGGAAGTGATGATTCCTATGGCGGCGGCCGCAGAAGAGACTGAAGAGGAAGCTTCCGACTACCCCTATGCGGATGCTGTACAGGAATACAACGCGGCAGTTCTTCCCGAACTGACTGTTTCGCTCGCAAAGAGCAGTTCGGTAAGCAGCGTCCTGGAAGAACAGGTTGCTGTTGAAGCTCCCGCTTTTGAAAGCGAAGCAAATTCTGCACCTGCCCTGCAGGATACTGCTGAGGAAAAAAAGATTGTTGTTGCTTCCCCTAATGTATATCTGAATATCCACGCAGAGCCCGCCATGAGCAGTGAAGTCCTTGGCAAGATGTACAGCAATGATCTCGCGATCGAGTTGCGCAAAGAGGATGACCGCTGGACAAAGATCCGTTCCGGAAATGTGGTCGGCTATGTAATGAATGAGTATCTGGTCGACGGCAGCGAGGCGGCGGCTCTCTCTGAGATCGTCAGTACCCAGGTAGCTACTGTCAATGAAAAGGCGGATTGTTCGATCTATCAGGACTCTGACGATTACTCCAAGGTCATCAGCGAGGCCAAAGCAGGTGATCAGTATGAGGTGACCGGAAGTGAAGACGGATGGATCGGGATTCTCACAGACACCGGTGAGGGCTTTATCCCTGCTTCGGAAGTCACTCTGAGCATGGCATATCCTGTGGCGGAATCTTCCAGGGAGGAAGTAAACCGCGTCAGCAATTCCAATGTCAAGGAGCGGGCAGATCACGAACAGCGCAAGGCGGATAAGGCAGAAGCCGTTGTCGAGCTTGCGCAGACAAGAGCGGGTGTCGCGGGCTTTGAAGATGAAGAAACTGCAACGGCAGTCGTAGAGGTTGCTCTTCGTGCCGCAGATGCAGCCGCAGCACAGGCGGATGTCGCCCAGGTGGCAGTGAGCCAGGCGGGCGAGGAATCCGGACAGGCTGTTATTGAGTTTGCAACGCAGTTTATCGGTAATCCCTATGTATGGGGCGGCTCCAGCCTGACCCATGGCGCGGACTGTTCCGGATTTGTTATGGCGGTCTACGGAAACTTCGGCTTCCGTCTCCCCCATTACGATGTCTCCGACCGTAGCGTCGGTTCACCGGTTGCCTCTCTGGATGAGGCTCGTGCCGGAGATATCGTATGCTACAATGGTCATGTTGCTCTGTATATGGGAGACGGCATGATCGTTCACGCGCAGGATGAGCGCCACGGAATCACGACTTCCAAGGCCAATTTTATGCATATTGTCTGTATCCGCAGACTCTTTAACTGATTTTTGTCAGTACAGAGACCTGAAGGGCGGTTTCTCCCGGAGCAAGGGCGGAGAATTGGTATGCAGTCTCACAGGGCGGATGTAAATCCCTTTATAACTTGTTATTTGGACAGATGGCCGGAAAAATCCGGCTGTCTGTTTTTTTGTGCAAAATACAAGTAAAATCTTACTGTTCTTTTGGAGTTGTTTGTGTATATTATATAAATGAAGAGGCAATTTCCGCAAAAGAGATGCAATAATTGTGCAAAACTTGTGGCTGTTATGATATAATGAGGTTGTGCAGAAAGACTTTTTGTATACACCGGAAGGCGCAGGCGAAAGACTTTTTGCAAATAAAGAAATAACAGCGGCGTTTGCTGCGGAAAGAGGCATCTATGAAGTACGTAATTGTCGGAAAAAATATGGAAGTCACCGAATCCCTCAAGGACGCTGTGACACAGAAACTGGACAAACTGGACAAATTCTTTTCACCTGACACTGAGGTTCATGTCACATTGCAGGTCAATCGTGACAGGCACAAAATTGAAGTGACGATCCCTGTAAGGGACAACATCATCCGCTCCGAGCAGGTCAGTAATGACATGTATGTCTCCATTGACCTGGTGGAGGAGGTCATTGAGAGACAGTTAAAGAAATATAAGAGTAAACTGATCAAACGGCATCAGGAAGCGGCTGCTTTCAAACGCGAATATATTGAGCGCAGCTATTTCGATGAAGAAGACATCCGGATCGTCCGCAAGAAACAGTTTGATCTCAAACCCATGTATCCGGAAGACGCCTGCGTCCAGATGGAACTGCTCGGTCATAATTTCTACGTGTTCATCAATGCGGAGACAGAGCAGATCGCAGTTGTCTACAAGAGAAAAGGCAGTACATACGGCATGATCGAGCCGGAAGGCTGATTCTTATAAGAAAATAAATTAAAATAAATTCGTAAGAAAATGGATACTGGCTGTCGGCCGTCTCACGGACGGCAGCATAAAAATCATAAAAAACCTAAGGAGGATACTATCATGAAAGTTGCAGTTATCGGCGCTGGCACCATGGGATCCGGCATTGCGCAGGCATTTGCGCAGTGTGCAGAAGTTGAGAAGGTTTATCTCTGCGATATCAAGGTTGAGTTTGCACAGGGCGGCTTCAACAAGATCAAAGGCGGTCTTGACAAGCAGGTCAGCAAGGGCAAAATCGAGCAGGCAGCAGCAGATGCCATTCTTGCAAAAATTGAGTGCGGTCTCAATACCATCGCCGTAGATCCCGACCTCGTAGTCGAGGCAGCCCTCGAAGTGATGGACATCAAGAAAAAATGCTTCCAGGAGCTTCAGGATGAAATCGTCAAGAATCCTGACTGCATCTTTGCATCCAATACTTCTTCCCTTTCCATCACCGAGATCGGCGCAGGCCTGACAAAGCCCATCATCGGCATGCACTTCTTCAATCCTGCACCCGTTATGAAGCTGGTCGAAGTTATCGCCGGCATCAACACTCCTGCAGAGTATGTTGCAAGAGTCAATGAGATCTCCGAGAAACTCGGCAAGATTCCGGTACAGGTCAATGAGGCAGCAGGTTTTGTCGTCAACAGAATCCTGATCCCGATGATCAACGAAGCAATCAACGTCAAGTATACCGGCGTTTCCGATATCGCCGGCATCGACACAGCTATGAAGCTTGGCTGCAACCACCCCATGGGACCGCTTGAGCTTGGCGATTTCATCGGCCTGGATATCTGCCTGGCAATCATGGATGTTATCTATGCTGACACTGGCGACAACAAGTATGCTGCCAGCCCTCTCCTTCGTAAAATGGTCCGCGGCAAGAGGCTCGGCGTCAAGACCGGCATCGGCTTCTATGACTATTCTAATGGACCCAGGAACAAAGTCGCGACCGATAAATAAAGACAGGATCTGAATATCACGTACAGGCTGTCGGTCGGTCAATATATAAAATTTGCATGAAAGTACTTATTTTTACGAAGTATTTTAGATTGCTAACTTGCGATTGACAGCCCTGCGTGATATATTATTTCCTATGTAAGATTCACTTTAGAAGGAGGCTTTTATGAACATTCTGGTATGTGTAAAACAGGTTCCGGATACGACTCAGATCAAGATCGATCCGGTCAAGCACACCCTTATCCGCGAAGGTGTTCCGTCAATCCTGAATCCCTTCGATGGCTATGCTCTCGAGGCAGCTGCACGTGTTAAGGATAAGGATCCGAGCACTAAGATTACCGTTGTCACCATGGGACCGCCTCAGGCAACTGCAGTCCTGAAAGAGTGCGTCGGTATCGCCGCAGATAAGGGTTATCTCGTTTCCGGCCGTACATTCGGCGGATCTGACACACTGGCAACTTCCTATATCCTCTCTCATGCAATCAAGGCTATCGAGGAAAAGGAAGGCAAGTTCGACGCAATCTTCTGCGGCAAGCAGGCAATCGATGGTGATACTGCTCAGGTCGGTCCCGAGATCGCTGAGTGGCTTGGCATTCCCCAGGTTACCTATGGCCTTGAGTGCGAGGCAACTGAGGATGGTTTCAAGGTAAGAAAAGAAGCTGAGGACGGCGTACAGATCATCGGCGTCAAGACTCCTTGCCTGATCACCTTCACAAAGCCCAGCTTTGATCCCCGTTATCCCACCATCAAGAGGAAACTGATGGCCAACAAGGCTAAATTCGAGACTCTGGGTGATGATTTTGATCCCACCATGGATGCAAGCCACTACGGCCTGAATGGTTCCCCTACTCACGTTAAGAAGTCCTTCACACCTCCTGTAAAATCGGGCGGCATGAAGATCAAAGAAGAGACCGGCGAAGAATCTGCAAAGAAGCTTGCCAAGATTCTTGTGGACGCCAATATTGTCTGATAGGAGGGGATTGAAGAATGGAAGCTAAAACCAAAGATTTGTGGGTATTTATTGAAACAAACGAAGACGGCTCTCCCAAAAAGGTTGGCCTTGAGCTTCTGAATCCCGGCCGTATGATGGCCGACAAGCAGGGCGGAAAGCTCGTTGCAGTCGTTATCGGCGACAACGTTGCTGAGTCTGTCGAGCAGGCAGGCATCTATGGCGCTGACCAGGTCATCGTCGTAGAAGGCCCTGAGTACAAGCTCTACACAACAGATGCTTATGTAAAGGCTCTGTATTACCTGACCGAGAAGTATGGTCCCACCACCATCATGATCGGCGCAACCAACAACGGCCGTGATATGGGTCCTCGTTTCTCCTCCCGCGTCGGCACCGGCCTGACTGCAGACTGCACAAGCCTGGACATCGACGAAGAGACCGGAAACGTTGCATGGACCCGTCCCGCTTTCGGCGGCAACCTGATGGCTACCATCATGTGCCCTGATCATCGCCCTCAGTGCGGCACTGTCCGTCCCGGCGTTTTCAAGAAACCCGAAGCTGGCGAGAACAAGGCTGAAGTTATCAAAGAAGATTTCCATGTAGCTCCCGAAGAAATCCGTACAACTCTCCTTGAGGTCATCAAGGAAGCTGGCGGCGAGATTGTCGACCTTGAAGGCGCAGACGTCATCGTCGCAGGCGGACGTGGAGTCGGCGGCCCCGAGGGCTTCGCTCCCATAAAAGAGCTCGCAGATCTCCTGGGCGGCGTCGTAGGCGCTTCCCGTGCAGCAGTCGACTCCGGCTGGATCGCACATTCTCACCAGGTTGGCCAGACCGGCAAGACCGTCGG
>DGRU01000195.1 GCA_002390025.1 Lachnospiraceae bacterium UBA4380 | reverse complement strand
CCTTACAAAACCATAATAGGAGTAAGGATCATTATCAAGAAAGGCAGGCAGCTTTGACAGAAAATGAAGCATTCCGCATCCTTGGTCTCCCTGCGAATGCTGATGCAGAACAAGTCAGAAAGCGATACAGAGAACTGATTGTACAAGTACATCCTGACACCCTTCCGGGCAAATCTACAGAAAATCGCAAGCACGAATCTGCTGCATCCGGCAGACCTTTTGCGCATACCGCAGAGACTTCAGCAATCACATCCGAAACGACACAGGATGCCGCAATTATCAATCTGGCTTACAGCCTTCTTCAAAGGGCAGGAAAAAGGACTTCCGATACCGGGAAAGCCAGTGTTATGAGAAATGCAAACGGTTATGCACAGAATCATGATTCGAAAGCCGCATCGGATATATCGTCCGGAAGGTGGAATGCACCATGCAATCCCAATGCTTACTGTAGGCGGGAAATCTACTGCAGGGCTGAGGACTCTGAAGGGGAAACAATAGGAGTATTTCCTATTGCAGAAGGGAAATATCTTTGGACTCCGGATGAAGATTTCCCTCTGTTCCTCAAAAGTATATATCTTTGCGGCAAAAAGCTTCTGGCCGGGGGCAATCCTGATGTGGACAATTCGGAAGACATGTCTCCCTTACAGATGAAGACTTTGGCAGCCCTGACATATCTGCTGGCCCAGCAGTTTATCGATGCCCGAACCACTTTGGAAGAGCTGGCGACAAAAATCAGCCCCGGAAACAGATCCGAAGATTTGCTTTCCGGGGATGTCTGGCTGATCCCTGCTATGGTCGAACTGGACCGGCACTTATTTTCCCGCAGAAAACAGCTTCCTGAAAAAGGGGAGATGCTTTACCCTTCCGCTCTCCGGGAGCACAGGCTGTATCTGAAGGATTCTTCCGGCAAGGAACTCGGATATCTTTCTTTTCAGGATGACCGGCTTTACTACGTGGTAGTCCCGCTGTTCGAGCAGCATCGCGTAAAAGTGAAAACCTGTGTCAGCAGCTCTCAGATCCTGCAAAAGAAAGGAAAGAACAGATCTCCCTATCTGACTGTTGACCTCTATCTACGCTTTGACTCAGCCATGGATCTTTCCCTGCCTGAAAACCTTAACCTGCAGATCAAAGCTTTATTGGATTAGGGGGAGGGTCCTTTTGTTTCTGTCCCCCTGTATCGAGTAGTGAGACATGGGGACAGAAACAAAGGGACCGTCCCCATGCTTCACCCATGCAGCCCATGCAGCTCAGTGCAGGAACATGCGTATCATTTTGTCATGGATTTTGGTAAAGGGCTGGTAACGCATGGGCATGTCGATCCAGGTCTTTTTGTCGACAATACTCTTCTGATGGGAAAAAGCTTCAAATCCTGTCTTTCCGTGGTAGGCACCCATGCCGCTCTCACCGACTCCGCCGAAGCCCATATTGGAGGTCGCCAGATGGATGACGGTGTCATTCACGCAGCCGCCGCCGAAGGAGCAGGAGGAAATAAGCCTGCGGATCCGGGACTTGTCTTCCGAAAAGACATAGAAAGCCAGGGGCTTTGGCTGATCGGCAAGCAGTGCGAGGATTTCCGCGGGAGAACTGTAGGTCAGGACAGGCAGGAGCGGTCCGAAGATTTCCTGCTGCATGACCGGGTCGTCCCAGGTTACATGGTCTATGACAGTGGGGCTGATCATCAGGCGCTTTTCATCCGTGTCGCCGCCGCAGACAATCTTTTGCCTTTCCCCGTCCAGAAGGGCGCAGAGTCTGTCGAAGTGCTTGCGGTTGATGATTTTTCCGTAATCAGCATTTCCCAGAGGAGCAATGCCGAACTGTATTTCAATCTGCTTTTTGATCTCGGCGATGAGTCTGTCCTTGATGCGGGCATCACAGAGAATATAGTCCGGAGCCACGCAGGTCTGACCGCAGTTGAGGTATTTTCCCCAGACGATGCGCTTTGCCGCAAGGGGAATCTTTGCGGTCCGGTCGACAATACAGGGGCTCTTTCCGCCCAGCTCCAGAATGGAAGGAGTCAGATGTGCCGCTGCCTTTTCCAGAACAGTTTTCCCGACCGCCTGGCTTCCCGTAAAGAAGATCAGGTCGAATTTCTGCTCCAGCAGAGCCTGGTTTTCCTCGCGTCCGCCGGTGACCACAGTGACCAGCTCCGGCTCAAAGCACTCTTCGAGCAGCTGCTTCATGGCAGCGGTTGTCGCAGGACTGTAGGCGCTTGGCTTGACAATAGCTGTGTTGCCCGCGGCAATAGCGTCCACAAGCGGTTCAACGGTCAGCAGGAAGGGATAGTTCCAGGGACTTATGATCAGGACGTTTCCGTAGGGAGATGGCTTGACAAAGCTGCGGGAGGCGAACTGGGCGAGGGGCGTAGCAACAGTGCGGGGCCTGGCAAGTCCCCGCAGGTGTTTTTCCATAAACGTGATTTCGGCCAGTGTCATTCCAATCTCGCACATATAGCTTTCCGAAGAGCTTTTTCCAAGATCCTCTTCCAGGGCAGCATAGAGCTTATTTTCATATTTCATAATGTAAGCGCGGAGCTTTTGCAGGGCGCGGAGCCGGCCTTCGACAGGCAGGGTTCTGCCGCTCCTGAAATATGCCCGCTGTTTTGCCAGTGCTCTCTGAATATCCTTCTCTCTCATCCCGCTGCCTTTCTGTGCCAGTTATGTTTCTTTCTTTCCATGACCGCATAATAAAAGCGCTGCAATTCCGCCGCGTCCCATAGGACGGGCACAGGGTACAGGGGATTTGCCTCCGCGTCCGCCAGCTTTGCCAGGACAGGAATATCCTTTTTTCTGATTTCGGGAAGTGTTTCCGGGATTCCCATGGTGCGGTTAAGCCTGCGGATTGCCCTGATGAATTCCTTTGCCGCTCGCTCCGGATCATCGCCCTCTGCGGCAATCCCCGCCGCGATGGAAAGTTCATAGAGCTTCTGATAGACGGACTCCCCGTAGGCCTCCAGAACATGGGGAAGCAGCACGGCATTTGCCAGTCCGTGAGGTGTATTATACATGCCGCCAAGAGAATGGGCCACGGCGTGGACATAGCCGACATAGGACTTGGAAAAAGCATCTCCCGCCATGAAGGAAGCCAGGAGCATTTGTTTTCTGGCCGTCCGGTCTTCTCCGTTTCTCCATGCCTCTTCAATATAGCGGAAAATAAGACGTACAGCAGCCCTTGCCTCCCGGCGAGTCTCCGCCGTAGTGGAACCTCCGATATAGGCCTCCACAGCATGAGTCAGCGCATCCATTCCTGTTGTCGCAGTCATGCGGGGAGGGAGAGAGACCGTCACTTCCGGATCCAGCACTGCGTAGTGAGGAATCAGGGGAAAATCATTGACGGGATATTTGTGACGTGTCTTCGAATCTGTCACTACCGCTGCCAGGGTGGTCTCGCTTCCGGTGCCCGCCGTAGTGGGAACTGCAAAGAGGGGCGGGAGCTGTCTCCTGACTTTGAGGATTCCGCTCATCTGGGCCAGCGTCCTGCCTGGGTTGGCGATGCAGGCGCCTACAGCCTTGGCTGTATCGATGGAGGAACCCCCTCCGAATCCGATCAGGGCGGTACAATGATCCTGTCTGTACAGATTAACTGCCTTTTCTATGACATCGGTTGTGGGATTGACAACCGTTTCAAATACCGAACAGCTGATATGCGCTTTGGAAAGAGCATTTTCCAGACGTTCTGTCAGACCGTGCTCCCGGATGCTCTGATCCGTCACCAGCAGTACCGCGCTGCAGGTTTTTTCCTGCAGGACATGAGGAATTTCCTTTACATCATGTAAAATCTCCGGTTTCCTATAGGGAAGCACAGGAAGTGCCGTCCTAAATGCTTTTTGAAAAGTTCTGCAATACATTGCTTTCAAAGGGGTCATATTCTGTCACTCTTTCCGACCATGCCGCCCGCCGGAGCAGCACCTGTGCGATCGAAGGATGTTCGGGCTGTTCCCCGGCAAAAACATCCGGAGCACCTTGCTGCACAGGCTGTTTCCTGCCTGTTTATTCGCAAAAAAAGGATGCCTGGTCTAAGTATTGTTGATTTATCAACATGTTGCAGCAAATGATGATTCTACGCTTTTGCTGATGCTTTGTCAACAGCTTCTGCAGGGGTGGCGGGCGGATTTATAAAACAGATGATGTCGACCTGGCTCAATATATCAATTACTAAAACTTCCCATAGCAAAAATGGGCTTCGTACCTTGAAAACTCAATTGTCAGCGAGGGTAGAGCGAGAGCGTGCCCAAGGCGTTTGTGCAACTTGACGAGTCGGGGGTTACTTGACCACCTTTTGACCTTAACATCATTATATTTATCTTCCGGCGAGGAATATTTCATCTCCACAGATTACGGAACCGCAGCGGTGTCATGCCGGTCTCCTTTCGGAAGGCCGATATCAGATGGGATGCGCTGCAGAAGCCGCAGCGCTCCGCGATTGTCTCCACGCTCAGGGATGTCGTATCCAAAAGTTCCCGGACCGCATTGATGCGGGTCTGCAGAATGAACTGGTGCGGGGTGCTCCCCATGATGTTCCGAAAGTTCCGCACATAGTAGCTGACACTTACTGCTTCCCGGCTTGCCAGCAGCGGGACCGACAGATCCTCTTCCGCATAGTGGATCTGGATATAGGCGGCGGACGCCCGGATGGATCGCTCAATCTCTGTCTCAAAGCGTTCATGGCCTGAGCGCATCATCAGAGAAAAGAAATAATGGACACATACGGAGAGCTCATGGGAGTCCATCCCGTCGCTCTTATCCAGCAGAATGAAGATTCGGTCCAGGATCTCGCGGACTCCCGGAAATGCCCGCAGCTTTATAGTATTTCCCCTTGTGCGGGTGATTAGACGCACATAGGGCAGACATCCATGTCCGTCCAGATGCATCCAGATCATGCGCACCCCATCCCCGGCAGACCGGTACAGATGGGGCTCTCCCAGGTGCATCAGGATCATATCTCCCGCACGCATCTCTCTTTCTTCTCCGCGGTACTGCATCTGCAGGCCGCCCTCCTCCACCAGAATCATCTGGCAGGTGCTGATCTCTGTGGCTTCACGGGCAAACTGATAGGTACTGTCACAGTGATAGATGCCTGCCCGCTCAATATAAAACAGATTCTCCCTGGTAAAGGGATCCGCCTCATGAAAAAAGCGGAGAGAATCGTCCAGCACACCCTGATCTATGAGCATTTCTGTATCCCTTCGTAAACATCGCAAACAAAGACAATAAGCAAAATTGGTTATATTTGATTCAGCCAGTCAGATGCAGGCAGTTTTGTATCTGACTGGCTGGCCGGAAGTTCTCTTTCTGAAGAAGGATCCTGCCAACTCTCAAATTGTATCATTTTTTGATATTTTGCGTCAATAACTTGCAGTGACGTCCTGTGTATTCGTTGATAAAATCCCATTAAATCAAGCAATTACCGAAGGATTGAAAAGAAAATATATAACAAAAAAGGACGCTTAAAAGAATGAAAAATTATTTTTTGACATTGTGTTTTGCGGCATTTTGGTAAGGGCTGATTGTAAAACAAAACATGTAAAACAGAAATCTGACCATTGGGCAGATCCATGTAAATCAGACACTCTGCAAAGCAGGTAATACAACAAAGTAAAGCAACAGAACAAGGAAAACCAGAGAATATCTGCCAAGGAAAACCAAAGAACATCTATGGAGGGTAAGAAAATGGAAA
>DGRU01000134.1 GCA_002390025.1 Lachnospiraceae bacterium UBA4380 | reverse complement strand
GCAGGCAACAACCCTATGGTCGGTATGACTGTAGCAGTCGCTGTTGCTGTTCAGGAGGCAATGTCCAAGTAAGACCTGGTCCCGCTAAGCGGACAAAGTCTATGTGATTTACAGTCTTCAAAGGCTCCCGAAGAAGCTTCGGGAGCCTTTGTTTTTAGACAGGGGCAGACAAGGGGAAACGACGGAGACAGCGCAGCCAAACCGGCCCGGACTTCCCCAGGTCTCCAAAAGAGGTGAACTACCATGGATCATGCGGAAAAGGCCAGAGCCTTGTTTCTGGAAGGCTATAACTGCGCGCAGGCTGTCCTGTGCGCCTTTGACGATCTGACCGGGCTGGATCGGGAGACCGGCGCACGCCTGGCCTCTTCCTTCGGAGGAGGGATGGGGCGCATGCGGGAGGTCTGCGGTACGGTGAGCGGCGCCCTGCTGGTGCTGGGACTGGTCCGCGGATACTCGGATCCGAAAGACCCCGGGGCCAAAACGGATCATTATCATCTGGTGCAGGAATTTGCCCGGCGCTTCCGTGAGATCAACGGGACCATTATCTGCCGGGAACTGCTGAGCGGTGTCAGGACAAAGCCCGGAAACGACCCGGAGGCCAGGACGCCGGAATATTACGAAAACCGCCCCTGCCTGCGGCATGTGGGCGAGGCGGCGCAGATCCTTGAGGATCTTCTGCGGTGACTTTTTCTGAGCCGGACATGTATTGGAACAAATTGAATTAAGTTGGAGACAGAGGACGGTTCTGGAGACAGGGGACGGTGCAGGACCCACGCAACCTGCTTTAGTTTTAACATCATGAGAAGAGGGGGTCTTAAAAATGTTGAAAAAATGGAACTCGTTAAGTCTTGTTGTGAGGATTTGCATTGGTCTTGTGATCGGTGCTGTTCTGGGATTGACACTGCCGGGAATGACCTGGATCGGTGTGCTGGGCAGGCTCTTTGTAGGAGCCCTGAAGGCAATCGCCCCGCTGCTGGTCTTCGTTCTGGTCTCTTCCTCTCTGGCCAACGCCAGGGGAGGCGGCATGGCAAAATTCCGCACGGTCATCTTCCTGTATCTGTTCAGCACACTCTGTGCGGCAATCGTTGCCGTTCTGGTCAATTTTATCCATCCGGTTACGATCACGCTGACAGGCCTGGACGCGGCAGAAGGGTATACGGCGCCCGGCAGTATGTCTGAGATCGTAATGAACCTTCTCATGAGCGTCATTGCCAATCCTGTTGACGCACTGGTAAACGCCAACTATATCGGCATCCTGTTCTGGGCGGTTGTCTTCGGAATCGCACTCAAGGCAGCGCGTCCGGGAATCAAGGAGGATATGGAAGATCTTGCAGAGGGGATATCCAAGGTCGTCCGCTGGGTGATCAGCTGTGCGCCTTTCGGTATTTTAGGCCTTGTTTTTGACGCCGTATCCACAAGCGGACTGGAAATCTTTACGACTTACGGGGAACTGGTCCTGGTCCTGGTGATCACCATGCTGATCGTTGCCCTTGTCGTCAATCCCCTGATCGTCGGGATCACACTCAGACACAATCCTTATCCGCTGATCTTCAAGTGCATCCGTCAGAGCGGCGTGACTGCTTTCTTTACCAGAAGTTCAGCGGCCAATATCCCGGTCAATATGGAGCTGTGCAAGGAACTTGGCCTGGATGAAGACATGTATTCTGTTTCAATCCCTCTGGGATCTACGATCAATATGGACGGGGCTGCAGCGGTGATCACGACTTTTGCCCTGACCGCAGCCCGCTCAACAGGCGCTGAGGTGACGCTTCCCATGGCCATCCTGCTCAGTGTGGTTTCGACCTTTTCGGCCTGCGGCACATCGGGCGTGGCAGGCGGTTCGCTCCTTCTGGTACCGCTGGCCTGTTCGCTTTTCGGCATTTCCAACGACATCGCCATGCAGATTGTCGGTGTGGGCTTCATTGTCAGTGTGATCCAGGATTCCATGGAGACAGCGCTCAATTCTTCCGGAGATGTTATCTTTACGGCAACGGCGGAATTTCTGGAGTGGAAAAAAGAAGGAAAGGAGCTTCCGATCTGATATGAAAAGTATAAAAAGTGTCTATAAGATTGGCAACGGCCCCTCCAGCTCACATACTGTCGGTCCTTACCACGCTGCGCATACCTTCGGCGAGCGCTATCCGGACGCGGATTCCTATGAGGTCACCCTGTATGGATCTTTGGCCTTTACCGGAGAGGGGCATGGCACCGGAAAAGCCATTCTCGAGGGCCTTCCGGGGGCAAAGATCGTATTTGACCGTGAAACAAAAGATCTTCCTCACCCCAACACCATGAAATTCAGGGCTTTTAAAAATGGAGAGGAGATTGCTTGTGTCAGGATCTTCAGTATCGGCGGAGGATCGATCCGGATCGAGAACGAAGCCTCTGAAGAGGACAAGGATGTGTATCCGCAGAACAGCTTTTCCGAGCTCGTCGCCCTCTGCAACCAGGAGCGGATCAGCATCGTTCAGCTGATCTATATTCTGGAGGGATACCAGCTCAGAGATTATCTGAAAAAAGTCTGGAAGGCCATGAGGAACGCGGTGGAACGCGGCCTGAAAGCCAAAGGGATCCTGCCCGGCGGACTAAAGCTCACCAGAAAGGCCAAATACCTCTTTGAAAAGCGCTGCTATAACGAGAGCGCGGACGTGGCTATGAACCGCGTGATCGCGGCTTATGCCTATGCGGTCAGTGAGGAAAATGCCGCAGAGAACCTGGTCGTCACAGCGCCGACATGCGGCAGCTGCGGTGTCCTGCCCTCTATCCTCTACTATATGCAGGAGGACAGGGGATTTCCGGAAGAGGAAATCCTGGACGCGCTGGCTGTTGCCGGTCTGGTGGGCAATGTGATCCGGACCAATGCCAGCATTTCCGGAGCGGAGTGCGGATGCCAGGCAGAGATCGGCAGTGCATGTTCCATGGCAGCTGCAGCGGTCGCCCAGCTCTATGGACTGAGCATCGACCAGATCGAATATGCTGCGGAAATCGCCATGGAGCATAATCTGGGGCTGACCTGTGATCCGGTCAACGGGCTGGTTCAGATTCCCTGCATAGAGCGTAATGCAGTAGCGGCCATGCGTGCTCTCAGTTCCGTCAACCTGTCCAGGTTCCTGTATGCCACCAGGAAGATCTCCTTTGATGACGTGGTCGCGACCATGTACCGCACCGGGCTGGACCTGAATGAAAAATACAGGGAAACCGCCCACGGAGGCCTGGCTCAGATTTATATGGAGCACAATATACAATAACGGGGCAGGCGCCCCGCGCAGACCAATAATGAGGCAGGTGCCCGGGACAGACCGATAATGAGACAGGTGTCCCGCACAAACCTCAGAAAGAGGCTTGTGCGGGGCGCCTTACTGTGTCCCTTTCCCGTCAGGGCAGGATGGTATTAAGGTCTTCGTCGTTTAAGGTCTCCAGGCCGTTCTCGTTCAGGATGGCCTCGGCGTCCTCGATATCATTGACGCGGAGCACTACGTAGGCGGAATTGGCCGCGTTTGCAGTGAAGGCGTAGACATATTCGATGTTGATGCCGGCCTGCTGCAGGACGCTAAGGATCTGCTTCAGAGCGCCTGCCTTGTCGCTCATGCGGACCGCAATGACGCTGGTGCGTGTGATGACGGTGTCCTCATTGAGGGCGGCGATGGTCTTGTCGATGTCGGAAACGATAACGCGCAGGATGCCGAAATCCCTGGTGTCAGCGACGGAGAGGGCGCGGAGATTGACGCCGGCGTCAGAAATGGCACAGACGGCCTTGTAGAGCGTGCCGGGGGTGTTTTCAAGGAATGCGGATAACTGGGTGATTGCCATGGTTTTTCTCCTTATCTTTAATACAGTTCATAAGCATGTCCTGGAGGGATGACTTACAAACGCGGTGAATTTCATTATCTTCAAAACAGTGCCGTTTATCGGGCTGCTGCAGTCCGGGCCCAAGGCATCTTTCCGACCCGGCAGGAACATCGCCGGGCGACGCCTGCTCATCCGGCTGGAGCGTGTCCGGGCCCAAGGCATCTTTCCGTCCCGGCAGGGACTCTGCCTCAGGCACATACCCGGGCCGGATCAGTCGTGCAGTTTGCGCTTGTCAATGACGCGGACTGCCTTGCCCTCGGATCTGGTGATGGACTTGGGAGCCACCAGGTGGATCTTGGGTCCGATGCCCAGCATGGAGCGCATGGCGCCGTTGAGGCTCTTCTCGCGGGCCTGAATGTCTGCGATTCTGTCGGAGAACTGCTCAGGAGAGAACTCGACATATACATCGAAGGTATCCGTGTTGTTGGCTCTGTCGACCACGATCTGGTAGTTGGGGGTGTAGCCCTCTTTGAGGAGCACTGCCTCGATCTGGCTGGGGAATACATTGACGCCGCGGATGATCATCATATCGTCGCTGCGTCCCATGGGCTTGGTCATCTTGACATGCGTCCTGCCGCAGGAGCAGGGCTTGCGGCTGAGGATGCAGATGTCCTTGGTGCGGTAGCGCAGGAGAGGGAAGCCTTCCTTGTCCAGGGAAGTGAAGACCAGCTCGCCCTTGGAGCCTTCCGGAAGCACCTCGCCGGTCTTGGGATCAATGATCTCTGCATAGAAGTGGTCCTCATTGATATGCATGCCGGTCTGCTCTTCACACTCGAAGGAGACTCCGGGGCCGGAGGTCTC
>DGRU01000094.1 GCA_002390025.1 Lachnospiraceae bacterium UBA4380 | reverse complement strand
TTGCTCAAGAGGCACACAGTCTCGATGTGCACCGTATGCGCGAACTGATCCACGGGCTGGACATATTCCAACCTGTATCCGCCCTCTGCCAGTTTCTTCAAATCCCTGGCCAGAGTGGCGGGGTCGCAGCTGACGTAGACGATGCGCCTGGGGGCGATTTCCAGCATGGTCTGTATGCAGACATCGTCGCAGCCCTTGCGGGGCGGGTCGACGCAGATAACGTCGATCTGCGGATCTATTTCCTGTGCTTTCAGGTTTTCCACGTAGTTGGGGAGGACCTCTTCTGCTTTGCCCACATAGAATGTGGCATTTTTAATGCCGTTCCTCTCCGCGTTCATTCTGGCATTCTCGATGGCTTCGGGAATGATCTCGACACCATAGACCTGCTTTGCATGGCGGGCCATAAAGAGGGAGATCGTTCCGACGCCGCAGTAGAGGTCCCAGACAGTTTCATTGCCTGTCAGGCCGGCGCAGTTGAGGGCAAGGCTGTAGAGCTTTTCCGTCTGGCGGGGATTGACCTGGTAGAAGGAAAGAGGGGAGATTCCGAATGTGACGGATTCCTCTGTCTTCTTAAACTCTGTTGCGGTCGAGCCTCCTGCGGCTATAGTTCCTTCAGCTGATTCTCTTTTAGTCAAGTCTTCTATTGTTGAGCCTCCTGCTGTCGAATCTCCTGCCTTCAGATCTTTGGCAGGCAATACTGCAGCTGCCGGTCTCTGCGTCACTTCGTGAATATGCAGAGTATCAACGATATCATCGGCTCCCCAGAGGGTGCGCAGGGCGCGGCCGGTAATGACATTGGTGCGCTCGGTATTTGTATTGAGAACGATGGATGCGACGCCCTCCAGGCCGCGGAGAGCCTCCACGAGTTCCTTTTCATAAGGAATACGATAGTCATTGGCGATGACACACACCATGATCTGTCCGCTGTAGATTCCATCGCGGATGAGGATGTGGCGGATGAGGCCTTTGCCCGTCTCCTCGTCATAAGCAGGAACATTGTGTGCCTGCATCCAGCTGAGGACCGTCTCCAGAATCTGCTTGTTTTTGGGGCTGCCGATGCAGCAGTCCGTCATGGGAATGACGGTGTGGGAGTGGCTGGCATAGAAGCCTGTCACAGGGCCGAATTTTCCCTGCTGTACAGGAACCTGTTCCTTGTTTCTGTAATGCCAGGGCTCTCCCATACCCACAATGGGATGCATGACTGCATCAATCTGTTCCGGTGCAAAGCCGCCGATCCGGATCAGGTTTTCGCGCACTTTTTTCTGCTTGAAGGCAAGCTGCTTTTCGTAATCCAGGGCCTGAATCTGGCAGCCGCCGCAGGTTTTTGCAATGGGACAGCGGGGCTGCACACGGAAGGGGGAGGGCTCCAGGATGCGGTCGAGATGGCCGTAGGCATATCGGGAAGTCACCTTGGTGACAGTCACTTCGATCGTGTCGCCGGGCACAGCGTCTTTGACAAAGATGGCAAAGCCTTTTTTCACAGGCTTCTTTTTCCCCTTCTCTGCCCCTTCATCTATTGCTTCTACAGCATTAATAAGCTGCGTATCTGTAACATTAACTGTATCTGTATCGCTGTCCTGCTGCTGTTCTGAAATTTTCAGAAATCCGATTCCTTCTCCTCCGCTGCCTATATCCTCGATTTTGATCACGGCGCGGTCATTCTTCTGACAGGGCAGATTTTTGTCTGGTGCCTGCTTCTTTTGTTTTTTTCTGTTTGCTGCTCGTCTCATGTAATTTTCCTTTAAAAATCTCTGCGCAGCTGTCCGGGACCGCCGCTCTCGAGATAATACGTGTTCTACAGGTCCTGTGTGATGGAGGTCAGGTCTATCTCCTCTCCTGAATGCACATATGCCAGCTGATCTCCCATAATCGCTTTCATCCTGTCAAAAGCGGGAATGCCTGTGCAATGGCATGTTATAAACAGGGTGGAATATTTCTTCAGTTCCCCTGCAATCTCCTCAATCTCCCGGATCTCGTCGCCGGTGTAGTCGGTTTTTTTCATCAGATGAAAGCCGCTGATGACCAGATCCGGCTCTTTCCCGTACTTCTCACAGAAGGCGTCCATGATACTCAGTATGCCGCTGTGGGCGCATCCGGACATCAGCACTCTCAATGGGTCCTGACTGCCCTGACTGACCACCAGAAACTGTTCATGAACAAAATCATCACACTGAAAATGATCTCCCTTTCGGACCAGAATGCGTTTATTGGATGAGGGCAGTTTATGGCTCCTGTTTTTAATCGTAAAGAGTTCCAGTTCATCGTCGATCCTGTGATCTCCCTGTAAAAACCGGACCTGAGCAAGCTCTGCAATGCTCTTGTCGATTCCTATATATTCGTAGCGCTCCGGAGCGGATTTTCCCCTGTCCGAATAGTATTCACCCCTTGCAGACTCCTGCATGTAGATCAGTGCCTGACCGTTGATTCCGGTAAAGGGGAGGATGCCTCCGGAATGGTCATAGTGTCCGTGACTCAGAATGACTGTGTCAACTTTTGTCAGATCAATGCCCAGAGCCTTCGCATTTTGCAGAGTTTGTCCGGAAGGTCCCAGGTCAAGCAGCATCCGGTGTTTTTTTGTCTCAACATAAAAAGAGAGCCCGTGCGCGTATACACAGCCGCTTCGACCCTCTGTATTCTCGATCAGATTGATGATTCTCATTGCGTCCTCTCAGCGGAAAAGATCCTGCAGAACAAATCCTCTCATGTAATCGGTTTTAAGAAATGGTCTTTCTCTATTATCAGAAATCCATCGTCCATTGTATTATACACAGACGTTTTTTTCTTGTAAAAGGCTTGTATAGTACTCCCGGACTGTTTTTTCGGTGAAAAAGCGGTACAGGCTCTTTTCATCTGAACTTCATCTATACGTTATCCAGATACACTTTGTCTACTGGTTTTTAGAAGGCTTTACCTGTGGTACAATGACAGGACAAGTCAGCGTCAGCAAGACTGAAATAAATCCATCAGATTGGAGGAATTAAAATGCGACTCTTATTTATACGGCATGCGGAGCCGGATTATTCGACAGATACATTGACAGAGAAGGGAAGGCGGGAAGCGGCGCTTCTGGCAGAGGCCGCCCCTTCCATGCAGCTGGACCACTGTTTCGTCTCCCCGCTGGGGCGGGCGCAGGAGACAGCATCCTACTGTATGAAGGCAGTCGGAAGGACTGCGAAAACACTGGACTGGCTGGAGGAATTTGACGCACCGGTGGATCTGAACAGGACCCCGGAGCTTCTTGCCGCCTATCCTAATGTAAAACCCGAGCCTCCTGCAGGCAGCCCGAAAACACCTCTCACAGAAAGTGAAGAGAAGGGATTTCCGCAGGGAGAAGTACCGGGAAAAGGAGAAATCTGCACCCCCGGTCTGTATCGCCTGCGCAGACCCTGGGATATCGGACAGATTTACTACGCGGAACATCCGGAGCTCATGGATCCCTTCGGCTGGCGTAAGTCCGAAGTCTATCTGAAATCGCAGATGCCCACCCGGTATGACCAGGTCGTAAGCGCCTTCGACCAACTGCTGGCCTCCTATGGGTATGTGCATGAAAACGGGCTCTACCGCGTCGAGCGGGAAAGCCGGGAGACCCTGACCTTCTTCTGCCATCTGGGTGTCACCTGCGTGCTGCTCTCCAATCTGTGGAATACCAGCCCCTTCTTCCTGTGGCAGAATCTGGCCATGCCCACATCTTCCGTGACAGAGCTTTTTACCGAGGAAAGGGAACAGGGCTCAGCTCTCTTCCGCGCCCGGAGGATCGGTGATGTATCGCATCTCTATGCGGGAAATGAGCCGGTGTCCTTCGCCTGCCGCTACTGCGAAGTCTACAGCGATTTTTCCGAGGAGACCGGACGGCACTGATCTGCTTTTTTAAACCCTTGTTCAGGACTCACCCGCAAGACTTACGCGCGTCATCCATGACCCCGGATCCTACGGGTGTGTCCCACTGCTGAAGTCACGGGTTTTTCGCGATAAAGAATATATACCCCCTTACCGGATAAGGGCACAGCTCCTGCCTTGTCCGGTAAGGGGGTACATTTTTCACACTTTACGACCATGCCGCTCCCGGGAGCGGCAGCGCGAGGAAAAATACGCGAAGGCGTTTTCTCCGATGCGATCGCAGGATGTTTGCAGCCGCCCTGCTTTTGTCAGAAAAGAAGGGTATCTGTCACTCTCAGAAGCTCGATCAGCTCTTTCTTCCAGTGTTCGATTTCTTTTCTGCCTTCCTCTGTCTCCATTTGATTTCTACGGATCGCGCGGCGGATCAGGCGGGTATAGCCGATGATGCGGGCCTTGTTTTCGACCTCGCGGATTCTGTTTTCATTGTCCGTTTCCAGATATTCCTCAAGACATTTGTGCCAGAATGTCAATCCGGTTTCCCGATCGATGCCCTGGAAGCGTTCGATCCTTGTGTGGTCGATCTCGCTGAATCCATTATATGCGTTGAATATACTTGCCAGCTCAAAGATGGGGTGGCCGACCGCAAGAGTATCCATGTCGATCAGAAGTACCTCGTCCTTCTGCAGCACCAGGTTTTTGGTGTGGTAATCACCGTGGATCATGTGGTCGTTATGGGGAACAGCTTCCACAAGCGAGACCAGCTTTTCCCCTGCCTGCGCAGGCAGATAGTTCTGCAGGAATCCGGTCCAGGAGAGTACTGTCTCCTTCATGTCCGGAAGCTTTCCCGCCGGAACCAAAGTCGAGTGAATCAGGCGAAGCATTTTCACATATTCATGGACACACCAGTCCAGCCTGTCCGGCTCTTCTATGAGGATTCCGGTAAGAGAACGCGCATTGAGAAATTCAAACTCCGAACCGAAGTTGTCCCCCACACGGACCACATCATAGGAGATTGCGGTGGGAATCCCGAGGATGAGTGCAAGCTTTGCGAGCTGCCTTTCCTTTTGGATCTCGTGGAGCGCATCGGCCTCTTTATAGACTTTGACGACAGTGTCCTGATCAATGCGGTAGATCGTACCGTTCGCTCCGTGCCCAATCACTTCGCATCCCTGCACCGAGACGGCACGATAAGCCTTTTCTACCTGTATGATCTCAGTAAATCCTGTCGTTTCCAGAATTCCGTATACTTCCGGACCGGCATTGATGAGGCGGATGTCAGGGAACTTCTTTTTCATGCGCAGGATCAAACGGAGTCCTGCACTGGAAATATATTCCAGCGGTGCTGCATCCAGTACGATAGGCTCTCCTTCTTTTCCCGCCAGCTGTTCCCGGATCTTTTCCTCCCAATCAAATGCATTTGAGGAATCAATTTTGCCGGCTAATACAATCTTCATATATTTACCTTTCGTGCAGGAGCACTTTTACGCGGCGGCATCCTCTATTGAAGCAATTGTGCGTCCATCCTGTCAGAAAGCAGAAAATCCATTAGTCATGCGTTTTAGCCTGTGATCAGAACTGATAGGATACAGGCGCTTCCGTGAAGGAGCAGATAGTTGCACTTGCATTTTGGAAATAGAGGACTTCCATTTTTCCGTCCTCTTCGCTGTACATGGCGCGGAGGGAAGGATTGGCATCCAGCATGGACTTTTTCGCTTCCGTCCTGTCATCGCGGACCACCTGGCAGCTGAGCCTGATCCATTTGCCTTCCTTGTTCATAGCCGAAATTTCCACCTTCGGGTTCTTCTGCATCTGTTTGTAAACGTCTTTTTCATTGCTGGTGATGATATAGATCTTTCCATCAAATTCATTGATGGCGCCGAAGGGACGGACCCTGGGCTGGTCTCCATCTGCAGTTGCAATATAAAAGACGCCTGCATCCTGTAAAAACTGTAATACTTCCTTCATAATCTTCTGCTCCTTTCAATGTCGGTACCGTTAATTCGTTTAGAAAAATATTTATTCGCGATTGTCTGAGGTGTTTCCGTAATCACTATATCATATAATTTGAGATTCGGGGACAGATACAAAAGGACCGTCCCCATTTCAGTTTCATTTCAGTTCAGATGGTGGTCTTTCTCACGTTGGTAGAAAGGAAGTTCTGATAGCCGATCCAGCCTTCGCCGACAGTGGTTCCCTGGATGGCTTCCTTGAAGATTTCCATCTTGGCGTCGGTGTTGTCGGCAAAGTTGAGGGCCGCCGCCTCGATGATGGCGGGTTTCTTGGGAGATCCGAATTCATATTCGCCGTGGTGAGCCAGGATGCAGTGGCGCACCTCTGCCGCAAGGACAGGCGGGAATCCGTCGATCTCTTTGATCTTTTCGTTGATCATCTCGCAGCCGATGACGATGTGGCCGATCAGCTGCCCCTCTTCCGTGTAGTCATTGCGGGGGAAGGCGGAGAGTTCGCGCACCTTGCCGATATCATGCAGCAGAGCGACGCTCACGAGGAGGTCGCGCTTGAGGAGCGGATAGCACTTGCAGTAGAAATGGCATAGCTGGGCAACGCCCAGGGTGTGTTCGCAGAGTCCGCCGATAAAACCGTGGTGTACGGATTTTGCGGCCGAAGACAGTTTAAAAGCTTTGACAAACTCTTTATCCTCCACAAAAAACATTTCCAGCAGCTGTTTCAGGTAAGGATTTTCAATGGAATCCACAAACTTCAGGATTGTCTTGTACATGTCGTCGACATTCCGCTCGGAAACCGGCAGATAATCGGAGGGGTCATATTCCCCTTCGTGGCAGAGTCTGGCACGGCGGACATTCAGCTGCAAATGTCCCTGGAAGGTGATCACTTCTCCGGAGACATCCACGTAATCCATCTCTCCGAACTCTCCGATTCCCATGCTGTCCGGATCCCAGATCTTGGCATCGATGGTTCCTGTCTTGTCCTGGAATGTCAGCGTCTCGTATGCCTTTCCCGCTCTCGTTACAAGAGACTGTCTCTTTTTGCAGAGATAGATATCCTTTACACTGCTTCCGTCCTTCAGATCACTGATGTATCGCATTTTCCTTTTCTCTTTCTAAGTATTTTGGCAACTGTTGAGACTCCCGGCCTGCAAAAAAGCTGCCGGAATCTGTTAAACTTACTGCATGGTGACATTGACCTTGATTTCTTCAAAACTGGCACCGTTTCGCCTTTTGATGCGGAGAGTCACATTCTGTCCGGGATCGGTCATCTCAAGCTTCACGATCAGTCCCGCCATATGGAGAATATCATCATTCCCGAATCCTGTAATGACATCCCCCTTCTGAATACCCGCCGCCATGGCCGGGGAATCATCCTCCACACGAGTCACCCATACGCCGACCGGAATGTTGTTGGCCTCGCTGATCTCATTGGTGACATCGATCCCCCTGACTCCCAGAAATGACTTTGTGCTCCCGGATTCCATTCTGCGGATGATGGGGCGCAGCTCTGAAATACCGACCGCACAGAGCATATTTGGAATATCGTTATCCCGGTACTGCATATCGATCATTCCGACAACCGCACCGTCCAGATTAATGAGAAATCCCGTGGCATCACCGCTTCCGTACATATCTGTAGAGAGACGGCAGAGGTCATTATCCGGCAGTTGTAGATTGTCGTCCGCACCGGTGACATTCCCGAAGATCACGGATCCCAGAGTTCCGGTGGGGCTTCCGATGGCAATTACAGGGGCGCCTGTGATGATATTCTTTGCGGAAGATCCGAAGACAGCCTCCTTGATGTTCGTCCTGATCCCGACCGGAACAGAAG
This sequence comes from Lachnospiraceae bacterium UBA4380, assembly GCA_002390025.1. Classification (GTDB taxonomy): domain Bacteria; phylum Bacillota; class Clostridia; order Lachnospirales; family Lachnospiraceae; genus CAG-791. Next base: position 9,806 of record DGRU01000094.1, on the reverse strand, counting down.
CTGAGGGCACAGACAGAACAGATAAACCCGTGATGCTGTCAGAACCCGCAATCTCTGCCTCCGCCTCGGTTCCGTCATGAAAGGTCACAATGATGCGGTGGGCATCCTCGATCCGCCGGCTCTGTACCAGAATGTAAATATTTGTATCTGTTTTTTTCGTCACAAGACCGGCTGCCGTATCCCTGTTTTCATAGGCGTCATTAAACCAGTCCGTATCAGCGGTGATCCTAGAAACCGCCACGATCATGTCGGAATTCTCCTGGGCCAGATTCTGCAGGGAGGCACTGATTCGCTTGTACTGCTCGATCCCGATGATCTTTTCGTCCAGAAGGGAGTCCAGTTCCCTGCTGATCTGCTCCCTCTGCTCAGTGGCTTCCTTCTTCCGCTCGTTTTCCACCATGTCTTCAGGTGTGAGTTCCTCACTGGGTTTTTCTTCCGGAAAGGTAACGGTCTCGGTTGTCTCCGAACCGAAATTCAGCACATTGTTGACGATCGGCAGCAGAATTGAGAAGACAACACAGGAGACTACGCCGAACAGAACTGCGACAGCCATCGTGTCCCTGGCAACCCGCAGAAACTTTCTGCGGTTCATGGGGCGCTTTTTGATCTCCTCATGCATGAAATCGACGATGTCTTCTGTATCCGCCTCGCTGTTTTTGATGATATTTTCAGGATCCTGCATGATCGTATCATCCTGCAGATGGTTTTTTCTCTTATCTTCCATATCCGTTCTTTTCTACAAAGACGTTCTTTTTTATAAAGACGTTCCTTTCTATAAAGAAATGTTCAGTCCAGACTGCCTCGAAGTCTGTTCGAATATCTGCATCTCAGTATACTATCAGAAACAAAAAATGAAAACCACAATCATCGCTGCCGTTCACATGCCATTCACGTACCATTCGCACAGCGAATTTTGCATGGGCGAACGCAAGCTGCTGTCAAGCCTCTCAAGGGGACGTGACAGTCGTGACAGTCGTGACAGTAACGAAGGCATTTCGACAAACGCAGACCCTCTGTGCTATACTAATACAATCAATGACCGTCACTGTAAGACAATGCAATATCGTTTTCAGGTAAGATATATGAACGAAAAAGTACTCCATATCGTAGAATATGACAAGATTATTTCCAAGCTGGAGGAGCATGCGGACTCCCAGCCCGGCAAGAAGCTGTGCCGGGAGCTGGTTCCCATGGACAACCTGTTTGAGATCGAACACGCGCAGGCACAGACTGAATCCGCGCTCTCGCATTTATTCCGCAAGGGCTCCATATCCTTCGGAAACAACCGGGATTTCAACTATATGTTCGGCGCACTCTCCGTAGGCGCGTCTCTTTCCATGCCCGAACTTCTGCAGCTGGCCTCCTTCCTGGACAATGTCGGAAGGATCAGAAATTACGGCCTGAGCAAGGACGGCGATCGGTCTGAGATCAGGCTCCGGAACAAGGCAGATGCAAAAAAATCCGGCAGAAACGACTCCTCCGATAAGAGGAATCAGCCTGCCATAAGCAATGCCGGCGCAGACCAGACAGAAGATAAGCCCGATGTCCTCTTTGACCTCTTCGACTGCCTCTACCCTGTCCCTTCCCTGTCGGCGGAGATCCGGCGCTGCATTCTCTCCGAGGAACAGGTCGCCGACGACGCCTCACCGGCACTTTGCAAGGTGCGTCGGGAAATGCAGCTGACCGGGGACAAGGTTCATCAGCAGCTGGCAAAGATGGTCAACACGACCTATTCCGCCTATCTGCAGGACAACGTGATCACCCTGCGCGGCGACCGCTACTGTATCCCCGTCAAGGCCGAATATAAATCCCAGGTTCCCGGACTCATTCACGACCAGTCCTCCTCCGGCTCCACCCTCTTTATCGAGCCCGCCGCCATCGTCACTCTCAACAACCAGCTGCGGGAACTGGCAATACAGGAGAAAAAGGAGATCGAGAAGATCCTTGCAGCGCTCTCTGCAGAGGCAGGCGACCATCTCATGGAGCTCAAGGACGACGCGCAGAATATGACACAGCTGGATTTCATTTTCGCCCGCGCGGACCTGGCAATGGAGCAGAATGCCACCCGGCCTGTTTTTAATGATAAATTTTATATCAATATCCGTCAGGGGCGCCATCCTCTGATCGATTCCAAAAAAGTCGTTCCCATCGATATCGAACTGGGTTCCGATTATGACATGGTCATTATCACCGGCCCCAATACCGGCGGCAAAACCGTCACGCTCAAGACTGTCGGTCTCTTTGAGCTGATGGGTATGGCAGGCCTCCATATCCCCGCCGGGGACAGGAGCGAGCTCTCCCTCTTCCGCGAAGTCTTTGCAGACATCGGCGATGAGCAGAGTATCGAGCAGAGTCTGTCCACTTTTTCCTCACATATGAAGACCATTGTGGATATTTTCCGCCGCGTCGACCGCCAGTGCCTGTGCCTCTTCGACGAACTGGGCGCCGGTACTGACCCCACCGAGGGCGCTGCGCTGGCAATCTCCATCCTCAATTTCTGCCATGTGCGGAAGATCCGCACGCTGGCAACCACCCACTACGCCGAGCTCAAGGCCTATGCCATGCGCACAGAGGGGATCGTAAATGCCAGCTGCGAATTCAACGTCGAGACCCTGCAGCCCACCTACCGCCTCATGGTCGGCATTCCCGGCAAGAGTAATGCCTTCGCGATCTCTCAGAAACTGGGACTGCCCAACTATATCATAGAGACCGCAAAGGAACAGCTCAGCCAGGACGCCCAGAACTTTGAGGATCTGCTCTCCGACCTGGAAAAGGCCCGCCAGCAGCTGCATAAGGAACAGGAGGAATCCGCGCGGATGCGGGAATCCCTGGAGAAGGAGCGCAAAGCTCTGCAGAACAAGGAGCGTCAGTTTGAAAAAAGACGCGAAGAACTCCTGCAGAAAGCCAACGAAGACGCAAGGGACATTCTTGCCAAAGCCAAAGAGGAAGCCGACCAGGCCATTTCCGACCTCCGCAAGGCCTCCCAGGGCGGCAAAAAGGGCGGCGACCTGTCCTCTATGGAACGCACGCGCACTGCCCTCCGCAACAAGGTAAATGAAAAGAATGCATCCCTGAAATTTGATAAGGAACCCACCGCCCCTGCCGGGAAAAAACTCCGTGCCTCCGACCTGCATATCGGCGATAAGGTACGTGTAGTCTCCATGGGTCTGACCGGCACTGTCAGCGCTCTTCCGGACCGGAACGGCAAGGTGAGTGTCCGCTGCGGCATTCTCCAGAGCAAAGTGGATCTCTCCGACCTGCGCCTTGTTGCCGAAGATGCCTTCGGCAACACCCTGGACGCCTACGGCAATCCCGTCGGCGGCGCGGCAGGCTCCGGCAAGCGTTCCGGCAGCGCCATGAAGCGCGCTTTCCGCGACGCGGACAAGGCAGCATCCTCCGGCAAGGACATGGATCTCTCCCGGGGTTCCTCCGTATCTCCGGAGCTCAACCTCCTGGGGCTTACCACGGATGACGCCATCTGGAAACTGGACAAATACCTCGATGAGGCCCGCGTCTCCCATCTGCAGAGCGTGCGCATCGTCCACGGCAAAGGCACCGGCGCCCTCCGAAATGCTGTCCACCAATACCTGCGCAGACAGAAGTGGATCAGATCCTTCCGCATCGGCGACTTCGGTGAAGGAGATGCCGGCGTAACGATCGTCACACTTAAGGATTGATAACCTTAAGGATCGATAACCTTGAGGATTGATAGCCTTGAGGATTGATAACCTTGAGGATTGATAGCCTTGAGGATTGAATAAAGGAAAAATAATGGTATCAAAAAACAAAATTCTCATCGTAGACGATGACAGCAATATTGCTGAACTGATCAGCCTCTATCTGGCCAAAGAATGCTTCGACACACAGATCGTAGGGGACGGAGAGTCCGCACTGCGGGCTGTAAAGACCTATCAGCCGGATCTGATCCTGCTCGACCTGATGCTGCCCGGAATTGACGGCTATCAGGTATGCCGTGAAGTCCGGGCCTCCTCGGACACCCCTGTCATCATGCTCTCCGCAAAGGGAGAAGTCTTTGACAAAGTCCTGGGTCTGGAACTGGGCGCCGACGACTACATGGAAAAGCCCTTTGATTCAAAAGAGCTTGTTGCCCGCGTCAAGGCGGTGCTGAGGCGCTACAAGGCATCTTCTGCCTCCTCCGCCCCTGCGGAACCCGCCGACAAGATCGTCTCCTTCCCGGATCTGACCATCAACCTGACCAACTATTCCGTCACCTTCAACGGGCAGCATATCGATATGCCGCCCAAGGAGCTGGAACTGTTTTATTTCCTCGCCTCCTCTCCCGGGCGTGTCTTCACCCGCGAGCAGCTGCTGGATCAGATCTGGGGCTATGAATATGTCGGAGATACACGCACCGTGGATGTCCACATCAAGCGCATCAGAGAGAAGACCGGCAACAGCACAGCCTGGAAGATTTCGACCATCTGGGGAATCGGCTATAAATTCGAACTCCTGCAGTAAACAGATATAGCGGGGTCTCCTCTCTTCACCTGTAAAAAATCGTTTAACCGACTTGTACAGTAAACTGCCATGGCAGCGTGACTGCCTCCACCGGGCAGAACAGGGTCACTCATGAAAAAAACGCTCTATCTACGAATCCTGATCGCCTATTTTTTCTTCGGACTGTTCGGTTTTTTTGCTGTCGCCACGATTGTTTCCCGGCTGACTGCAGAATACTGTATCCGTGACAAGGCGCGCACTCTCTACGGGGAGGCTGCAAGGATCTCAGATACCTATGCCCTGCAGCTCTACAATTCCAAAGTCTCTCTGGAAGAAGTGCAGGCACAGATGGAAGCTCTCTCCTTCTACATGGACACAGAGATCTGGATTCTCAATCCGTCCGGCCGCATGGTCGTCAACTCCAGTCATGCTCCGGACCCCTCACAGGAAACCTACGTGGAAAACTTTGACTCCACCAGTCCTGCGGGCAACTACTACACAACGGGGACATTTTTTGATTCCTTTCAAGAAGAAGTGCTCAGTGTCATGGCTCCCATCACCAGCGACTTCAAGATTAGGGGATATGTTGTCATCCATATGCCGATGAAAAAAATCCTGGCAGATGCAGACAGCATGCTCAATATTTCCTACATGCTCCTGGTCATACTCCTGGTCCTGTCCCTGATCATCCTCTTGTTCTTCACGGAATATGTCTACCGCCCGCTCAAACGCATCATTGCAGGCGCAGAACAGTATGCTCTCGGAAATATGCATTACCATATTCCGGTAGAAAGAGAGGACGAGCTTGGCTATCTGTCCGCCTCCCTGGGTTATATGGCCGATACCATCGCGCGCGCCGAAGACGATCAGAAAAAGTTTATTGCCAATGTCTCCCACGACTTCCGCTCCCCCCTCACTTCGATCCGTGGATTCCTGGAAGCCATGCTGGACGGGACGATCCCGCCGGAGCGCCACGAACACTATCTGCAGGTTGTTCTGGGAGAGACCGACCGCCTCACCAAGCTGACCAACGGTCTTCTCACGCTCAACAACCTCAACACCGGGGGCATGCTTCTGCAACGCACGGATTTCGATATCAACGCGGTCATCCGCTCCGTTGCCGCCTCTTTTGAACAGACCTGTGTCAGCCGCAATATACACATACGCCTGGTCCTCACCGGCAAGATCCTGTATGTCAACGCCGACCTGGAAAAGATCCAGCAGGTTCTTTACAACCTGGTCGACAACGCCGTGAAATTCAGCCGCCCGGACTCGGTGATCACGATCGACACCACTGAAAAAGGGGACACCGTATTCGTATCTGTCAGAGACAGTGGAATCGGTATCCCCAAAGATGACCAGAACCTCATCTGGGACCGCTTCTATAAGACCGACCTCTCACGCGGCAAGGACAAAAAAGGGACCGGACTTGGTCTCTCCATTGTCCGGGAGATCATCCGCGCCCACGATGAGAACATCAACCTGGTCAGTACCGAGGGCGTCGGCAGCACCTTTACCTTCACTCTCCGCCGCTCGGACAAAAATGATAGTCTCAGCAGCATGGGAGAGCCGGAGACATAAAGCATCTCTTATTCCAGCGCACTTATTTGCAGCATACTTATTCGCAGCATACCTATTTCCAGTGCAGCCTGTGCAGCTCTCCCTCCCGCTCCAGCCCGGGAAAACCGGTCTGACGAAGGGCCTCGTACAGGACGATCGCTGCCGCATTGGACAGATTCAGGGATCGGATCCCGTATCCCATGGGGATCCGGATGCAGGAGTCCTCGTGGTCAACGAGAATCTCCTCAGGGATGCCGGCACTTTCCTTGCCGAACATAATATAGTCGTCGGGTCCGAAATCCGCCTCACAGTAGAGGCGTTTGGCTTTGGTCGTGGCATACCACAGACGGGGCGGACGGCTGCCTTCCGCAGCAGGGCTGCCGAAGTTTTCGAGCATGAAATCTTCATAATCACGGTAGCGGTGCACATCCAGCTGAGCCCAGTAATCCAGGCCTGCCCGCCGCAGCTCTTTTTCTGTAATGTCAAATCCCAGGGGCTCGATCAGGTGGAGCGACGTGTTGGTCGCCGCACAGCTGCGGCCGATGTTTCCTGTATTTCCGGGTATTTCCGGTTCGTGCAGTACAATGTGCATTTTTTCCCTCCGGGTTTTTCCTGTAAAAATCCTGAGGATATCCCTTTCATGCGGATATCCTCAGGACTTTTTTTACTCAAAAACAGTAATTACCCTAAAAACAATTATTACCGTAAGCAATTGTAAAGGGCAGTATTTTTACTTTGTTTCCCTCAGTCTGGCCACGAATCTGGAAAGTCTGGTCAGGGCTTTTCTGAGATTGTCGATGGAGTAGGCGTAAGAGATTCGAAGGAAGCCCTCGCCGCTGTCTCCGAAAGCGGTGCCGGGGACGATGGCGACCTTCTCCTCGGCGAGGAGGCGGTTGGCAAATTCTTCGCTGGTAAGGCCGAATTCCTTTATGCAGGGGAATACGTAGAAAGCTCCCATGGGCTCAAAGCAGGGAATTCCCATCTCGCCGAGCATGTGCAGCACGAAGCGGCGGCGCTCATTATAGGATTCGCGCATCATGCGCACATCGTCATCTCCGTTTCTGAGTGCCTCGACGGCAGCATACTGGCTGGTCGTGGGGGCGCACATGATGGCGTACTGATGGATCTTGACCATCTGGGAGATGATCTCCTGCGGACCGCAGGCAAAGCCAAGACGCCAGCCCGTCATGGCATAGGCCTTGGAGAAGCCGTTGACAACGATGGTGCGCTCCTTCATGCCGGGCAGGGAGGCGATGGATACATGGGGTTTCCCGGTGTAGGTAAGTTCACCGTAGATCTCATCGGAGAGCACGTAGAGGTCATTTTTGATGATGATCTCGCGGATCGCCTCCAGATCCTCCTTTTCCATGATCCCGCCTGTGGGATTGTTGGGGAAAGGCAGGACCAGGATCTTGGACCTGGGCGTGATCGCGGCCTCAAGTTCCTCCGGTGTCAGACGGAACTGATTTTCATTTTTCAGATTGATGATGACCGGGACGGCATCTGCGAGAATGGCGCAGGGTTCATAGGAGACATAGGAGGGCTGCGGGATCAGAACCTCGTCCCCCTCATTGATCATGGCGCGGAACATCAGGTCAATGGCCTCAGAACCGCCTACTGTGATGAATACCTCCTTGTCCCATACATAATCGATGTCCTGGGTGCGCTTCATATATCTGCAGATTTCCTGCCGAAGCTCCTTCAGACCGGAATTGGACGTATAAAAGGTACGGCCCTTCTCCAGTGAATAGATACCCTCATCGCGGATATGCCAGGGCGTATCAAAATCCGGCTCGCCGACACCAAGAGAAATGGCGTCCTTCATTTCGCTGACCAGATCAAAAAACTTCCGGATTCCCGACGGCTTGAGACCGACCGTTTTGTCCGACAATACTTTCCTGTTTTCCATAACATAAACCTCTGCATGCACAGATGTCCTTCTGCACATTTTCTTTTTGTTTTCCAAGTAATCATCCGGCAGACCTCTTCCGTCTCCGAAAATGCCGGTAATTCCTGCAGTCCTTCGCTACATGACTCCAGATCCTGTATGACTGCAGATTACGGAGAGACGATCTCTCTCTGGTCCTCATATTTTTTGGTCATGATGGTGCCGTGATCCTTGTATTTCTTGAGGATGAAGTGGGTGGCTGTGCTCATAACGGTGTCAAGCGTAGACAGCTTGTTGGTAACAAAGCCGGAAACTTCCTTCAGGGTCTTTCCTTCGAGAATGACCATCAGGTCGTAACCGCCGGAAATCAGATAGGTGCAGTCCACTTCCGGATACTTGTAGATACGCTCTGCGATGTCATCAAAACCCTTGCCGCGCTGGGGAGTAACACGCACCTCGATCAGGGCGGTGACGCGCTCGATGCCGGTCTTCTCCCAGTCGATCATGGTGTGATATCCGCAGATGATCCCGGCATCCTGCATCTCCTGCATGGCATTGAGGATCTCCACCTCGCCGGTGCCGAGCAAAACTGCAAGCTCCTTCATATCGATGCGGCTGTTCTTTTCAATGATGGTCAGTATCTTCTGTTTTAAAGTATCCATCTTTCTTCCTCCTGAAAGTTAACCTGGAATCCGAATATATTCATTTGCTGTATCATCGCATAAAAAGTCCCGGCATAGAGGCAAGGGTATCTGTCTGCGGCCGGTCCAGATATCGTACGTCTTCTCCGTTGCGGATGATTTTTTCCTTCCCTGCGGTCAGTTTTCCGATGCGGACAGCGATCCGGCCTTCCTCCTCCAGACGCCGCTGTATCTTTTTTCCGTCTGCAGCTGCAATGAGAAGGCTTCCCGCAGACCGCATGGAATAGGGATTGATCCCGAAGAAATCCGTGATCTCGATCGTCTCCTGCAGCAGCGGAACACTCTGCAGATCTATATCCAGACCGCATCCTGTCTTTTTGGAAAGCTCCCAGAGGCCGGCAAAAAAACCACCCTCTCCCAGGCTCACCATAACCGGCACAGTACCTGCCTTTTCGGATTTTTCCGCAGCCCTTTCTGCTATGGGCAGGACGCTGAGTTTTTCATTGAGACCCTTCATCCGCGCCAGGATCGACATGGAAAACCTCTCCCGCAGAGCCTGAAACTGTTCACAGACAAGAATATAGGTTCCCTCCATACCGACCGGGCCGGCGAGTATAATATCACTCTCCCCGGCGGCGGGAGAATCAGTGGAATTTTGTTCACAGAATCTGTCCCCGGCGGCAGTCCCGATGACAATCGGGCGCGTCACTGCATCCGTCACCTCCGCCTTCACTTCGCCGATCCTGATTCCGTGGGCAAACGCGGTGCGGCAGATCTGACGCATCAGTTCACGCAGTACATCTTCCTGCGTACCCGGCGGCAGCAGGATCACAGGAGTAAAAATCCCTGCGCGGATTCCCCCGGCGGCAAGTCTGTTGACAGCCGAAATCACTGCCAGTTCCCCCGCACGCGACGGACACAGCAGGGAAGGCTCCGCCTCTAAATAAAAGCCGGTATCTGAAGGAAAGCCATTCTGCACTTTTTCAAATTTCTGTCCTTCATGAAGGATCACATCCCGGATCGATCGTTTCCTCACATTTTCATCTGCGCTTCCGTATCTCAGATCCATTTCTGCAGCTGTCCCTCTTCAAAACCTGTCGGCATATCGTATGAGATTTTTCACTCGAATACACATCATTATAGCTTCCTGCCAAATGCTTTGCAAGACGAAGGAAATCCGGCATTTCCACACGAGAATTTTCACGCGGCATTTTCATGTGTGTTATTCTTCATCGGTTACTCCTATTATGGTTTTGTAA
>DGRU01000156.1 GCA_002390025.1 Lachnospiraceae bacterium UBA4380 | reverse complement strand
CATCAAAAACATTAAACAGCATATCCCCGGAACAAACCGGGAGAACAGCATCAGTCTTTCCGATCGCTGCAAAATCAAAGGTTTCCCTTTGCCGGGTCAACACTAGAACCGGAATGATTTCATAGTCCGGACCAAACATGATTTCCAGATAAGGGCTGTACTTTGCAGCCTGCAGCACTTCGTCGGGATCCACACGGTCTTTCATTTTAAACTCAAGCGAAAAGACCCGGTTCTCCGTGATAATCAGCACATCCGCGTATATTCTTACATAACGGGACTGCTTCAGCCTGAGCTCAAAAGCAACCTCCCAGGTCAGGCATTTCTTCCCAACCATTGGCACAAGGTCATCAAACAGGCGCAGCACGGTTTCTCTGCAATCTCGGAATGAGTGGAATAGTCCTCGGGTATCATTCAGATTCCGCCCGATGTTTTTGCATCCTTCTGTAAGGCTTGCCAGCCATTCCTCTTCGGTCTGCGCTGTGAATACTTCTGCTGGCGCGTAATAACCGGCGAATTCCTGCAGCCCGATATGGGGTCGAGCCTGTTTCATAATTCCATGCCAGCAATAATCTCTGTCCTGATAGCAGAGTTCTTTCATCAGGGGAGAACGATACAGAATCTGGTTCACAGCCCGGCGATCGGCATGCAGAATATCGGCTATCTCTCTCGCCCTGATGCCGTCATGCCGGCAGATCACCGAGCATACTGCCCGCCCGTCAATTTCGGATGTCATATTATCTGCTTTCTCCTCCTGCCTTTGGAGCTGTAGCGGTACATCATCAAATCTTTTTCCCAACTATAGTTAAATGAGTCTTCTCCGAGTATCATACGCTCTTCCGCTTTCAACTGTCAATTCTTTTATCATTCAGCTGTCTGCATCGGCATCATAGAATTATACTTGCACAGTTTCACGTAAGGAAGTATACTCTTGTTTTATAAAAGAAAATTCGGGGTGAAAGATTATAATGGAATACTTTGATGTTGTTGATGAAGCCGGACTGCCGACAGGAGAAACAGTTTCCAGAGAAAATGCCCATACCTATGGCATCCTGCATAGGACGGCACATGTGTGGATCGTGCGTCAGGTAGACGCACGACTTCAGGTTCTTCTCCAGAAACGCAGTATGGAAAAAGACTCCTTTCCCGGATTGTATGATACCTCATCCGCAGGGCACATTCCTGCAGGTGACGAGTCTGTTCCGTCCGCTTTGCGAGAGCTTTCTGAGGAACTTGGTATCGCCGCCTTGCCGGAGCAGCTCCATTACGCGGGGACATTTCGTATTCAGTATGAAAAAGAATTTCACGGGCGGATGTTCCGGGATAATGAAGTCACAAGGGTCTATGTTTATCAGGAACCTGTGGATGCAGAAACTCTTACTCTCCAGAAATCAGAAGTAGATGAGGTCCGCTGGTTTGACCTTGATGAAGTTCATGCGGAAACTCTTCGTGGGGATAGCAGCCGGTTCTGTGTCCCCCTACCGGGTCTTGAGGTCCTGATCCGATATCTGGATCAAGGCAGCGGCAGCTTACAGCTGATTTAGAGAACGTCAAAGACAGCTTTCTCCGTAATGTGACAGAGCAGGACGAGGCCCTTGCGGCATGTCTATGAATCAGGGAAAGGCGTTAAACGCAGGGCTTTTGCTAAATCACAACAGCGTTTTTCATTCCTCTCACCAGAAATAGGGGCGTTGATGAGAAGTTCAGCTTTTCCCCCTCTGACCAGACGTGCTGCCAGATTTCCTCGTCTGCTTCCGTCTGGAGACCGATTCTCTCCAGATACGTAAGATCCCAGGCGGGGCGGCGTATGTTGGAGAGTGGCATGCGGCGGGCGATGTCTTCCATCACGTCAAAGTTTTCTCCAACATTCTGATCCCACACACCCTGTTCGGCACTGTTGATCCGATCCCGGTCATAGGCGGCCTGTGCCTCGTCATCGAAGAGGTAGGCGTACCAGTTAGCGTCAAAGTTCAGGAGTAGCCCGCCCGGCTTTAAAACTCGCACCCATTCGTTATAGGCTTCCTCGGGATGAGGCAGGTTCCAGGTCAGGTTGCGGCTGACCACCACATCGAAGCTCTCATCCGCAAAAGTCATCTGCTCCGCATTCATCTCCATCCAGAGTATTTCGCCGGCAAGTGTGCCGGCGTTTCTCTTGGCCTCGGCAAGCATGGCAGGGGTCAGGTCGATGGCCGTCACGGCATAGCCCAGTTCACGCAGGAGAATGGCAAAGAAGCCCGGGCCTGTGCCCACCTCCAGCACACGCAGGGTTTCCGGCGGGCGATCTCGAAACTGCCGCGTGATCTCGCCATGGAGACAGTTGCGCCACTTCTGTCGTTGGGCGGTGACAAGTTCCAGCCGGTTGACATCAGAGTAGCCGGCCGCACGGCCGGTCCAGTAAGATTTATTTTCAGAAAGAATTGTTGGTTCGTACACTGTAGCTCTCCATCTGGCCTTTCTCATTACGTCCCCCTGCTTTGCCCGTCAAATCCCGGAAATGCATTGCGCCCTGCGATTGTCCAAAACGCAGGGCGCAAGCAGGAGAGAGATGAGTTGAGAAATTTGATATCTAATCTGTCTGCAGTGTAGCATGACGTGTATTCTCTTGCAAGCCCCCCCGGGGGATATAATCGAAGCTTTTTTATAATATCCCTCACGGAGAGGTTTCCCGTGTTGTTTTTTCACCCGTTCATATCCCCCCGGGGGGCTTGTAAGAGAAGTTCCCGGCGGCTAAAATATACTCAGGTGAGAGATATGAAAAAATATGTCATTCAAAGATTTATCCAACTGATCCCGGTTTTGATCGGGATCACCTTTCTGTCCTTTGCCATGATGCGCATGGCAGGCAGCGACGCCATTACGGAGCTGTACGGCGACAAAGGCGCAGTCGCCCAGGAGGTTATTGATGCCAAGCGTGCGGAGCTGGGGCTCGACAGGCCCTTCCTGACGCAGTATTTCTCCTGGTTGGGCGGCATGCTCACAGGTGACATGGGAAAAAGCTACGTCTCCGGACGCGATGTTTTCAAAACCTTTACCTCCAAGCTCCCGGCAACGCTGCTGCTGACGGCGCTCTCTATCGTGGCAACAATCGTGATATCTATCCCACTGGGCATTCTGGCTGCTGTGCGGCATGACAGACTGACCGACTATTTACTGCGCTTTCTGAGTTTTATCGGCAACTCTCTTCCGAACTTCTTTGTGGCAATGCTCCTGATGGAATTGCTGGCCATCAAGCTGGGCTGGTTGCCGGTCATCTCCAACGGGACCACTGTGCGCAGCGCCATCATGCCCACACTGACCCTCGCCATCGCTATGTCTGCAAAATACATGCGACAGGTACGAGCGACAGTATTGGAGGAGTTGAACAAAGACTATGTGGCCGGTGCGCATGCTCGCGGCGTCCGTAATCGTGTGATCCTCTGGAGGAGCGTCATCAAGTCCTCTATGCTCACCATCATTACTCTGCTGGCTCTCTCCATCGGCAGTCTTCTCGGCGGCACGGCTATCATTGAGAGCATCTTCATGTGGGACGGCGTGGGCAAGCTCGCCGTGGATGCAATCACTATGCGCGACTACCCGCTGATTCAATCCTATGTGGTTTGGATGGCGATCATCTATGTGTTGGTGAACCTGATCACTGACCTGCTGTATCACGCGCTCGATCCGCGAATTCGACTGGGGGTGAGCGAGGGATGAGTGAACCGACGATTCGGATTCAAAAAATCAAAAAGGACACCGTCAAGACCCGGCTCATTATTTTCGGGATCCTCGCGTTAATCCTCCTGTTCTGCTCTGTTTTCTGTGAGCACCTGACACCTTACGATCCTTATCTGCAGGATCTGAAAAACGCCAAGGCACCGCCCTCTCCTGAGCATCTCTTCGGTACAGACCGCTACGGCCGTGACATGCTCTCCCGCGTCATCGTCGGCAGCAAAACAAGCATTTTCTCCACCCTCCTGCTGGTGGGTATCGTTACCGTCCTCGGCACCATGGTGGGAGTTTTCTGCGGCTGGCATGGCAAGTGGATCGATACCGTGCTCATGCGTATTTCAGATATGTTTCTGGCATTTCCCGGCCTTGTGTTTGCTATGGCTGTAGCGGGCGTTCTGGGAGGAGGACTGCAGAATGCGATTATTGCACTGGTGGCTATCTCCTGGCCGAAATATGCCCGCATTGCCCGCAGTCAGACTCTTGCCCAGAAGGAGACGCCTTATCTGAAAGCCGCGAGGCTTTCCGGCAGTGGTACCTGGAAGATCATCTTCAAGCATATCCTTCCGAATATTGTCGGGCCCATTTTTGTTACCTCCATGCTGGATATCGGCACTATGATGATGGAACTGGCGGGATTGAGCTTCCTTGGCCTCGGCGCCAAGCCCCCTACAGCAGAGTGGGGCAGCATGATGAGCGATGCGCGCAGCCTCCTGTCCTCCGTGCCTTGGGTTACGCTGGCTCCCGGCTTCGCAATCTTCGTCTCTGTCATGATCTTCAACCTTCTGGGCGATACCATCCGGGACTATGCCGATCCAAAGTCAAGAGGTCGTTGATATGGCAGAAATACTGAAATACGAACACGTAGACATTTCCTATAACGGCGAAAGAGTGATTAAGGACGTAAGCTTCACGGTGAATGAAGGAGAGATTCTCGGCATTGCGGGGGAGTCGGGTTCCGGCAAATCCACGTTGATCAAAGCAGCCATGGGCCTGCTGGGCCCGACCGGCCTTGTCACCCGTGGAGATATCTGGTATAAGGGCAGAAATCTGCCTGACCTGTCCGCCAGGGAAATCCGGAAGCTCAACGGCCCTGAGCTGGGTATGATCTTCCAATATGCCGGCAGCTCTTTCTGTCCCATCCGCACCGTTGGCGCCCAGCTCTACGAGAGTATGACCGAACACGAGAGCGTCTCCAGACCGATATTTCAGACTCGTGCGGTGGAACTGCTGCAGAAGATCGGATTTGAAAACGGACAGAGAATTCTGGACAGCTTTCCCTTTGAACTATCTGGCGGTATGCAGCAGCGTGTGGGCATCGCGGCAGCTATGCTCTTGAACCCCGGCATTCTCCTAGCGGATGAGCCCACCTCGGCCTTGGATGTTTCCGTGCAGAAGCAGGTGGTGGAGGAGATGCTGCTGGTGCGCAAGACCTTTGGGACAGCCATCGTCCTTGTCACCCACAATATCGGCGTTATCGGTGCAATGGCAGACAGGGTGCTGGTTATGCGAAACGGAGAGATGGTGGAACAAGGTGAAACCCGGCAGGTTCTGGAGGATCCCAAAGAGGAATACACCCGGACGCTTATGTCCTCCGTTCCGAGATTGCGGAGGTGAAGCGTATGGATCAGGCAATTTTGAAAGTCGATAATCTCACCAAAGTTTTCAGCCGCAAGGGCAAACCGGACTTCACCGCCGTGGACCACATCAGCTTTACCATGCATCCGGGCGAGTGTGTTGGCCTTATCGGGGAGAGCGGAAGCGGCAAGACCACTGTGGTCAACATGATAACCCGCCTGCTGGATCCTACCGAGGGCAGCATCATCCTGGGTGGGGAGGATATCACCCGCTTCAGTGGCAGAGAACTGCGAAAGGTTTACGCCAGAATGCAGATGGTGTTCCAGACACCGACAGATTCCTTCGATCCCCGCTGTACCCTTGGCGACGGCATCGGTGAAAGCCTTCGAAATAACGGGTGGTCGCGCAAAGAGACCAAAGACGAGGTGACGCGTCTGCTTGAGATGTGCGGTCTCAGCGCCGACTTTGCCTCCCGCTACCCCCATCAGGTCAGCGGCGGCCAGTGCCAACGTGCGGCCATCGCCCGTGCTCTTGCCATCAAGCCCAGGCTTTTAATCTGTGATGAAGCCACATCCTCTCTGGATGTGACTATCCAAAAGGAGATCATTGCTCTGTTAAATAAGCTGCGATGGGAGAAAGGCAGCGATCTCTCAATTCTGTTTATTTGCCATGATATTGCACTGGTGCAGCAGTTTTGCAATCGGGTGCTGGTGCTTTACAAGGGTAAGATCGTTGAACAGGGCGAGCCGGACGAAGTCATCCGCAACCCACAGGATCCATACACCAGGCATCTGATTGATTCAATTTTGTGAGAGGGAAAAACATGGAACCGATCAAGCAGCGCATCACCCATTACTGGGCCCACAGGGCGGAGGCCTTTCAGACTCAGCGCATTCGGGAATTTAAAGACGAAAAACACGTGCGTTGGTTGGAGGAATTCAACCGCTACATTCCTCATGACCGCACCCTTCGTGTGCTTGATCTGGGGACGGGTACGGGTTTTTTTGCTTTTGTCTTTGCCGCTGAGGGGCATGAAGCCATCGGCATCGACCTGACACCCGACATGATCGAGCGGGCTAGGGAAACCATAGACATCCTCGGCCTGGATGCCACCTTCCGTATTATGGATGCAGAGCACCCGGAATTTGAGCCGGAGAGTTTCGATGTTCTGGTTACCCGCAATCTTACGTGGACGCTGCCCCATCTGACGGAGGCATACCGGGAGTGGTATAAGCTCCTGAAACCGGGCGGAGTACTGATCAACTTTGACGCGGATTACTACAGTGCGCTGGAGCAGGCAGAGGAGGTCGAGCTGCCGGAAAACCACGCCCACAAACTGGTTCCGGAATACATGAAGGCAGAGAATGACGCCATCACCACGGAAGTCGGAGCCTACCAGATGCCGCGACCTCAATGGGATGTGCAACTGTTGGTGGAGGCTGGCTTTGAGCGCATTTCAGTGGACATGGGTGTCTACAGGCGAATCTACCGGGAGATCGACGAGTTTTACAACCCTACGCCGATCTTCACCATTGCGGCGTATAAATGAGCCAAAAAGCGACTGTTCTGAAAGCCCTGACAAAGCACAGAACAGCCGCCTAAGGAAACTGGCGAGCGGCGGAGTATCCGCTTCTGCCGCCTCCAGTATAAAAGATTTTGCGGAAACAAGCAAGAAAAAAGAAAAATGGAGGAAAAAACCATGAAGAAACTGTTGTCTCTGGCGCTGATCCTGATCCTGATGCTCAGCTTTCTCTCGGCTACCGCCTCGGCGGAGGGGAAAAAGATGATTATCGGCGACACCACCTTCAACGCGGAAAACTGGGAAGAGACCATCGACCCGCACCGCACCTACAACGGCTGGCCCTGCATCCGCTACGGTGTGGGTGAAACCCTGGTGCACTATACCGACACTATGGAGCTGGAGCCCTGGCTTGCCACCGACTGGTCGAACGACGGCGGCAACACCTGGACTGTCGTGCTGCGTGACGGCGTGAAATTTTCCAGCGGCCGCGACATGGACGCCGAGGCTGTCAAACAGTGCTTTGAGCATCTGCTTGAGAACCATGATCGCGCTCCTGGCGACACCAGAATCGTGAGTATGGATGCAGACGGGCAGGTGCTGACGATCGTCACTTCCGAACCGAACCCTGCCTTAATGAACTACCTGGGCGATCCCTACGCCTGCATCATCGATGTGGATGCCTCTGATTTCGATACAGGCATCTCCGTCGGCACCGGCCCTTACAAAGCAGTCGATATGCTGATGGACGATCACATTACCCTGGTTCCCAACGAGTTCTACTGGGATGGCACCCCCAAACTCGATGAGCTGACGATTCGCACCATCTCCGACAGAAACACGCTGGCCCTGGCTCTGGAGGGTGGAGAGATTGATGCGGCCTACGGCGTTGCTTATGACGCCTACTCCAAGTTTGAAA
>DGRU01000060.1 GCA_002390025.1 Lachnospiraceae bacterium UBA4380 | reverse complement strand
TGTGCCCTGGATCCGGAAACAGCCAAGGCCATCCGCGATTCCCGCCGACCCGAAGACGACCACAGCGACACCTGCAGCATGTGCGGCAAGTTCTGTGCTGTCCGCAGTATGAACAAAGCCCTTGCCGGCGAATACATCGACATCCTGTAAACACCAAGGCTGTGAAGAAATCTGCCTTTTTCTTCACAGCCATAGTCTGCTTCCTGGATCCGATTTACGGTCCATCTTTCTTCCTTCTTCATTGGTCATTTACGCTCTCTTTATTGTTGTTTCTTCAAAACAACGTTTCCATGGTATATTCCATCCCCAGTCTTGCACTATTGGCTCTATTGATTCCGCTCACGGGTCTGGGGCAGAAGACGGCGATTATCGCGCTGGTGATTTACAATCAATACCTGCTGCTGCGCAACTTCCTGGCAGGTCTGAATGGCGTGGATCCTGCCATTATGGAGGCGACTGCTGCTATGGGCATGACGCATATGCAGCGCCTTGTCCGCGTGCTGACTTTCGCGGAGAACAGAGGGAAATCGTAACGGAAGGGATGCAGTATAAAAACAGAAAAGCGGGTGGGAATCAAGCTTGTTCAGCCAGTTCCTCCTTTATACTTCTCTCTGTATTATTCTGGACCGTCTGCAGAACGCGGTGCATGACCAGGAGACCAATGAACATGGAGAAGTCATGCAGGAGGTCCGCACCTACATCGATAAGAACTATGCCCAGGATATCTCTCTTGAGTACATTGCGGACCACTCCCACCTCAGTGTCTACTACCTGGCACGCCAGTTCCGCAAATACACGGCTTATACCGTCAACAAGTACATTGTCAGCTGTCGGATCGGCGAGGCCCAGAGGCGCCTGATCCACACCGATGACCGGATCGATGACATCGCCGTAATCTGCGGATATACGAACCTGTCCTATTTTTATGCCTCCTTTAAGAAAAATGTCGGCTGCACACCGATGGAATTCAGAAATGCCTACAAAAACGAGGCAGAGGTATTTTATGCAAAGAAAACATTGTCATCCGTAATGAAGTGATCAACAATATTGATGGAATTCTTCAAGATATTTTCTTAAGTGAGATCCCCCTCTATCATATCCTCAGTGCTGTTCTCCCCTTCTTGTAATAATTGGATTAGTTGTTGAATAAACTCATCATCTATACCCAGTTCATCTTTGTCCGCCTGCAATGACTCTATTATTTCTCGTGTAAAAACGTCTCCCGTAGTTCTCCCTTCCTCTTTAGAAAGATTATCATGAATCTGAGAATCTACCATCAAAGATTGACCATCTGTGTCGTTTTTAAAATCTGAGACAGAATTTTCTCTAACCGATTTATTTTTTAGTCCAGATAAGAATTCTAATATTTTCATTTAAGCCGTCTCGCATATCTACTATATTGTGGCCACTATACATACTTTCCAATATCACGATTTCCCCGGCAAAAAGCTGGCTTTGGCCAATAAAATGTAGTCGCTCTACCTACCACCGTCAGGGCAGTAGATCTATCCAACTGCCTACTTATCGGCTTTTCCCGCCATCTCTTTATCTATCACATTAATATAGTCTAAAATTTGCCCCGCAAGACTCTCTACAACCTCGTCCAATGAAGCATTGACCGGTGCAAACAAAGCAAGGTAAGTGTCTCCATTCTCCGTTTTCCATGATTCAGGAAATCTTTTAAATACATGCAGATAGCTTTCAGGCTGGTCAAAATTCTCTTCACAAACTCCAACCCAATAGGGAGTTTCCTCAGAACCGTTTTCCATCCACATCGTTCGGTCATAACAAATAGACAAGCCATGTCCCTTAACGCGGATGTATCGAACGTATCCTGAACGATATGCTGTTGCCCGTAGTTTTTTTGCATTTGCATGAAGGCTTTTATCGGCAATCAAATAGTTAAAGAGGGCATCTAGTATTTCATAATGACGCTCCTCTCGCCTGGCATTCTCAGGGCCGAAATCTTCCTGTTCAAAAGGAATAAAAGATGTCTCATCCACAAGCCTGCAAAAACCATCGAGCTGATTTATGTCAGATAACGATGATACTGATAGTGTCGATGCAACAAAGCGTAGAGTCTCTATTATCTCTCCCCATGTGATGATCGACATACGAACTCCGTCAACAGTTACACAATACTCATCATTCTTTTCAAGTTTTCTGTGTTCACAAAGCTCAAGCAACTTGCTCCAAAGGGTAATCTTTCTGGCGGCGGGACAAATAAATACGAGTCCCAGACCATTCTCTTTTTTCAGGCGGTCCAGATATGTGCTTGGCTGATTGATCGTTAGACCTGCATAAAATTTTGCCTCACACAGAATCATTTCTTTTCCTGAATCACTTATACCAGCAATATCCGGGCGCTCTTTATTATCACCCTTTACTTGACATACATAATGTATTTCTTCTCCCGGCTCTACCTGTAAGGCTTTTGAAACAAGTCGTGTAAATGCAGCATTCAAATCAGGGGACTGTTTTAAAATATACTGCAGGGAAAGAGTCGCAACATCCTCCTGAGAGCCACGAATATAGGAATAGAGATGCGCCAATAAAGATAAAGCCATGATAATTGGAGACAGCCGTCTAAACAGGCCATAACGGCAGATTTTAATTGGTTATGGATGTTTGCATTGCGTCATAATGAGCTCTGACCCCATTTTGGAGTTTTCATCGCTGGAGGAACTCCACTTCCACGCCGTTGGGATCCTCCGCCAGAAAGCCGCGGAAATGAAGTTTTTCGACGTCACTGGGTTCTGTCAGGCAGGTATATCCTGCTCCCTTGATTTTTTCATAGAGAGCGTCCACATCCTTCGTTTCCATTGCGAAGTGGCGGTAGATCCCCCTGGTCTTTACATTCGCCTTCAGTTCGCCAAAATCGTCCATGTAGGAGATCAGCTCGAGCCGGACCGGGCCGTCCAGCTGGAAATAGTGGATCTCATGGTCTCCCATATCGACATTTTCCATTTTCGGAAGTCCCAGGACTTCTCCGTAAAAGCGTTCACTGGCTTCCATGTCTCTGACATTGATGGTGATATGGTCTAAATGGATATGCATATGTACCCCCTGTGGTATTTATGAAAAAAGCCGCATCGCGGGCGCCTGTTTATGGTCGACCGCGGTGCGGTTGTCAGAATAAGGAATAATTGTGCAGGCTGTTATTCCTGTTCGATCTCCTGATCAATTGCGGATTGACCTCCTGATCGACTGGCTCATTAATTATCTGATCGATCAGTCGTAAAGAAGGACGGAGATCTCTTCGCTGTCGATGTTTTCGGCATTGTACCACTTGGAGCCGGTGTCGACATCTTCAACAGCTTCACCGTTGGCGGCTTTGACAGCCAGAGTCACAGCCTGGTATCCCATCTGATAAGGGTCCTGGGTGACGGAACCAAGGAACTGGCCGTTGGTGACTGCCTGACGCTGGGAAGTTCCGGAATCGAATCCGACTACAAAGATATCTTTGTATTTGCCGTTGGCTTTGTCGAGGTCTGTGCCGTCGTTGGTAGCGGAGATAACGCCGTTGACTGCATCCTGGTTTGCAGCGAATACACCTACGAGGTTGTCGGTGCTGAAGATTGTGTTGGAAGCGGACTGGATATCAGCTGCGCTGGATGAAGGGGGAACAGTGACGACGATCTTGACCTTTGCGGGCTTCGCAGAGGGCTGTGTCCACTTCTCCTGACCAGAGACATCGACTGCGCCTGCAAGTCCGTCGAGAGCCTCGAGATCCTTGACTGCCTCTTCGATGAAGCCGTTGACACGAAGGACGATAGAACCGGAGGTGGCGTCCTGTGCGAGGATACCGAGAACAGTGGGGTTCTCCTCTGTGCCCTTGAGGATCGCTTCCTGGAAGGCGGGATCCGCGATCAGGTTCTGGGCCACGTTTGCGCCTGCATTGGTGTTATCTGTTGCCGCAGTTGCGAGGACGGCGCCTGTAGTGTCGCCGGGAACGCCGGAGTCAAATCCGATGACGGGGATGCCGGCTTCCTTGGCTGCGGTCAGAGTTTCTTCCAGAGAATCTGTATCGCATGCTGCCAGAACGATCGCATCGGGCTTTGCGTTGACCGCTGCCTTGACCTGCTCGACCTGCTGAGAGGTGTTGGTCTCAACGTCGGGGCCGTTTGTTGTGACTGTGACACCCAGATCGGCTGCTGCGTCATTCGCGCCCTTGAAAGCAGCCTGATAAAACTGGTTGTTGAAGCTCTTGGAGATGATTCTGATGTCCATAGAGCCGCCATCTGTCGCTGCCGCATCACCGGTTTGTGCGGCACCTGCATTTGATGCAGGCTGGCTGCTGCTTCCGGATCCGCCGCAGCCTGCCAGCAGAGTGCCTGCGATGGCGAGGCTGAGGACTACGCTCAGTGCTTTTTTCTTCATAAGATGGTTCCTCCCGATAAAAGATGTTGAAAAACGTTGAAAACATTTCGGTCGTATTTCGAAATGTCCGGTTTTCATTCCCTGTCTCCTTTCATGAAAGCTGTAGGCTGATTATGTGGATGCCGGAGAGCAGGGAATGAAGCTGCATCTATCAGAAACTTCGCCTGTGAGCGAAGATTTCCGCGATATCACTGATCAGGTTTCACTGTACTTGTTATACCTCCGGTCAGGTTTTCCTGTACTTGTTATATCACTGATCAGGTTTTCCTGGACTTGCTTGCGCGGATGACGTCGACCAGTACGGCAAGCAGAACGACGACACCGATCAGAACCTGCTGCCACTGGACGGGAAGTCCCATGGACAGGAGTCCTGTTTTCAGAACGGAGATGACGAAGACGCCGAGGATCGTTCCGGAGAGGGTGCCGACACCGCCTGCGAGAGATGTGCCGCCGATCACGCATGCCGCGATGGCGTACATTTCCTGTCCGCCGCCGGTCTGCGGGGTAATGGTGGAATAAGTTGCCGCGTAAATGATGCCTGCCAGGCCTACAAAGAAGCCGTTTACGACATAGACGATGACTTTCCAGTTGGAAGTCTTGATACCGGAGAGCTCGACTGCCTCTTCATTGGAACCCATTGCGTAGGTGTAGCGGCCGAGGATCGTCTTGTTAAGAAGGATCCAGCCGATGACAAAGAAGACGATCAGCCAGATAGCGCCGACCGGGAAACCGTTATTTTTGTAAATCACACGCTTGAACCAGCCGTCTTCGGAAGTGAGGGAAGGCCAGGTCTGTGTCTGCACCTTGGCGATGACCGAGCAGATTCCCAGAGAGATAAACTGCATGCCCAGTGTGGCAATAAAGGGCGGAAGGCCCAGCTTGCCGACCAGAAGGCCGCTGCAGAAGCCGAAGAGGATCGCGCTGATCAGAACCAGCAGGATGGACAGCGCGACCGGCACATGCCACACATTGTAGGCGACGCCGCCGATCAGGGCGCTGCCGACCATGACGGTGCCGCAGGAAAGATCGATTCCCCCTGTGATGACAACAAAGGTCATGCCGATGGCAAGAAAGCCGATATAATACGAAGAATCCAGGATACTGACAAGGGTATCCGATGTCAGGAAATGATTTCCGAAAATACTGAAAAATACGTATAAGACGATGAGGCATCCGACTGCGATGACCTTTTGCAGACCGTCGCCCTTCAGATAGGCAATGAAGCCCCCTGTTTCTTTTTTATCCATTTATTATTCCCTCCCAAATGTGAAAAGTAAAAGATCTCACCTTCACACCGCTGTGGCTGTTTTTTCTTCAAGAACTTTCAGCCACTGAGCGGTCAGTCTGTATACTTGGTCGCAAGTGTCATGATCTTGTCCTGTGTCGCTTCTGCGATATCGAGTTCTCCGGTCTTGCGTCCCTCGCACATGACAACGATGCGGTCGCTCATTTTCAGGACCTCGGTCATATCGGAGGAGACCATGATAATGGATTTTCCCTCTTTTACCAGGGAGTCCATCAGGGAGTAGATCTCCGCGCGGGCGCCAATATCGATTCCTCTCGTGGGCTCGTCAAAGATCAGGACATCACAGTCACGCAGAAGCCATTTGGCAATGACGACCTTCTGTTGGTTGCCGCCGGAAAGATTTCGTACGAGCTGGCTGACTGAGGGGGTCTTGGTCTTGAGTTTATTCACATACTCTTCCGCAACTGCTCCGCATTTTTTTTCGTTTACAAAAATGCTGTTGTGAAGCTCGGGATTATCGTAGGATGCCAATACTGTGTTGTCCGTGATCGGGAGTCCCAGCACGAGACCGTATCGTTTGCGGTCCTCGGACAGGTAACCTATGCCGTTTGCGATCGCGTCTTTGGAATGATGGACTAGGATTGGCTTTCCTTTGACCAGGACTTCTCCGCTCTCCATAGGATCCGCGCCGTACAGAAGGCGCATCGTCTCCGTACGTCCGGCTCCGACCAGTCCGGCAAATCCGAGAATCTCGCCCTGATGCAGGACAAAAGAGACATTTTTGACCTTGGGCGCAGTCAGATTTTTGGCCTCCAGCACGACAGGCGCGCCGGGGTCGACATTGCTCTTTGCTTTGGGTGCCTCAATGACCTCGCGGCCTACCATCAGCCTGACAATATCCTGTACATCGCATGTCTTGGCGTTCAGCGTATCAATGTACTTTCCGTCACGCATGACCGTGACGCGGTCCGCGACTCTTTTGATTTCCTCCAGACGATGGGAGATAAAGATGATAGACACCCCGTGCGACCGGAGCTGTTCCATCTTCTCAAACAGGTCCTCGGCCTCAGCCTCGGACAGGGCGGCCGTGGGCTCGTCCAGGATCAGAACCTTTGTCGCTTCATAAGACATAGCCCTCGCGATCTCAACCATCTGGCATTTGCCGACGGTCAAATTCTTGATCAAGTCTGTCGCCCTGACACCGATCTCGAAGTCCTTGATAAGCTTTTCTGTCTTTGCATTGATCTCTTTGTCATTGCAAAAAAAGCCTTTTGACTCTCTTCCGATGAAAATGTTCTGCGCCACAGTCAGATCGTTCATCATATTCAGTTCCTGATGCACGATTGAAATGCCGTTCTCCTGTGCCTCTTTGATAGAGTTGAAATGCACAGGTTTCCCGAACAGGGTGTACTCGCCTGTATAGTCAGAGTGTATGCCGGTCATGATCTTGACAAGCGTGGACTTGCCGGCACCATTCTCGCCGATCAGCGCGTGCACCTCGCCCTCGAAAAGGTCAAAGCTGCAGTGGTCCAGAGCATGTACACCGGGAAAGGACTTGTCGATGTCCTTCATCTCAAGAACCATATTCTTTCCATTTGTCCCCATGTATTACTCCACCTTTCTTACTCACAACAGTGCCCCCTGTGTCCCTCGCGGGGCGTCCGAAAGCACTGAAGCGATATAGTTTCCTTTCCTTAAAATTCTATTATTTTGTTCTTTTGATTAGAGTTGAAAATTGTCATTAATTGGAATTGACAATTGTCATCGGAAGTATCGTCAGTAAGAAGCATAAGAGGTCTTCCGGATCTGTGGTTTTATAAATAAAGAACCCGCAGGCAGGAATGGTCCTGCCCGCGGGGCTTGTTTGATGCCTGGAAAACCGTTGCCCATAAAATGGCCGCCTGTATAATTGCTGCGGCAGAACTGCTGTATGCTCAGTGTTTCCCGGCATATGTTTCCATTGTATTGGAGATTTTGCGAAGGGACACAGCGAAGTTGCCGCTGCTGCTGCCCGCTTCCCCGATCTCCCTGTCAAGCTTATGCAGAATATCTTCGTACTCTCCGAATCGCCGTATGACAACTGCTTTTTGCAGAATCTGATCGAGCAGGTCATAGTCGACAGCCCCTGCCCTGTGAGAAGATTTTGAGCCATCTGCGGAGATCCGATCCGTGCCGGTATAGTGCGGCAGAATCTTTGAGGAGGCCGGAAGGCACCAGGTTTGCTCCAGAACTGACTGCTGGATCGTGTTGTCTTCGGCAAGGATCTTGAGAAAGCGCACAGCCTCCTCTCTGCAGGTATTCCTGCGGGTGATTGCTCCGGCCAACAGCTCTGTCCGCGAGATATTGTCCCCTCCCGGGCCGGCAGGCATGGTAGTGCAGTACCAGGAAAAACTGTTTTCATCCACCGCCGCATATGGCTCGGTACTGTATTTGCGCCAGTTGTCTGCCCACATGGGAGAAAAAGCCACATGGCCGGATGAAAAGTCGGCCATATCTGTCAACAGGCCGTTTAGTCTGTAATGAAAGGTCACAGCCTGCACACATCTTGTCTCAGCCAGATAGTTTTTTATACCGTATTCGTCAAAAAGCCTGGCTGCATTGGAAGCAGCCGCCATCTCCCAGGTGTACCCTGTCACGCCATATCTGGGATGATCCAGCGCTCCGCCGCTTTGTCCCGTGCAGATCCTGCACATCTGGCGAAATTCGCCCCAGTTCCAGTCAGTGCCCGGGTCATGTCCGACATAGGTCCTCAGAAAACAGGTGTTCACTGCCATCATCTGCGGATTGCACATGACAGGAAGCGCGTACAGTACTCCGCCCCACCGGCAGGCCTCCAGCAAAGGGGGATAAGATACTGGCTCTTTTCCTGGCGGCTCCTCCGGCAGA
This sequence comes from Lachnospiraceae bacterium UBA4380, assembly GCA_002390025.1. GTDB lineage: Bacteria > Bacillota > Clostridia > Lachnospirales > Lachnospiraceae > CAG-791. Next base: position 4,282 of record DGRU01000060.1, on the reverse strand, counting down.
GGCATCAGCATATTTTTTTCTGCGAGAGCGGACAGGTCCTCCTGCTGCGCGACAAAAACGTCGGGTTCTCTCCCTTCGAGATATTTTCCCATCAGCCACTCGGAATAATCATCGCAGAGGATCCCCTTCTCAAACCGTAACTCCACATCCGGATACTGTTTGTGGTATTCCTTGATTGCCAAAAGGACTGTATTCTGTGCTCCTTCATATCCACGCGGACCTGTGCCGCCATAGAAAAAACCGATTGTCAGGGTCTTTTTGTGTTTTGGCAGCAAAGAGGAAAGGCGTATGTCAGGGGCGGAAAAAGCCGCAAAGGCGCAGACCGCCAGAAGCAGACACAGCAGTGTGCGGGCCGCGGTTGACCAGCGGCGTCTGTTTTTTCCTTCTTCTGTCCCGTGTATCATCGCTGCTCCCTGCCGCGCTTTCCTAAATATTCTGACTGTACCGCCCAGATCGCGAGTTGCGTTCTGTCACGCAGAGCCAGCTTGCTGAGGATCGTACTGAGATAATTCCGGATGGTCCCCTCGGAAAAATTCAGCTCAGCGGAAATTTCCTTGTTGGAAAATCCCCGGCTGACAAGGGTGATGATATCCCACTCGGTCTCTCCGATTTCTTCCGCGCCGTTTCTGTCCACCTGGATCGAAAGGCTTCCTTTTGCCATCTCGGAAAAGAATGTGATCACTTTGGAGGCGATATCCGGGTTGATCATCGCACTCCCGCTGTTGACCTTGATGATAGCCTCCGCCAGTTCCTGCATGGAAATACCCTTGAGAAGATATCCGCTCGCTCCGTCCCTGAGTGCGTTAAAGACGTATTCATCATCGTCAAAGGTTGTGAGTACAATGATTTTGATCCCGGGATAGTTTTCCTTGATGATCTTCGTACAGGTGACCCCGTCCATTCTGGGCATGCGGACGTCCATCAGGATCACATCCGGCTGCTGTTTCCGCACACTGCGGATCACGTCCGTCCCGGTCCCCACCGCATCGATCACTTCCATATCATCACGCCTGCCCAGCACAATCTTGAGGCAGTCCCTTGTAAGTTCCTGATCGTCCGCAACAAGTACTTTGATTTTCATTTATTCTTATTCCTCGCTTTTTACTGGCTTCAGTTATTTTCCCCACCGGATCGGTATCTCTGCATGAACGGCAAATCCCTTTCCTCCGTCCAGTCCTGTATTTCCGTCAAAACACACGCTCCCTCCAAGAAGTCTCGCCCGTTCCTGCATGTGCACCAGCCCGAAACCTTTCTTATAATCAGGACACCCTGTGCCGTTGTCGCAGATTCTGATATGCACCGCGCCATAAGCTTTTTTCAGCCCTACGTATATTTCCGTTGCCTTTCCGTGTGAGACGGAATTGGTGATGCTCTCCTGAACGATCCTGTAGATCGTATCTTCTTCATCGTCGTCAAACCGGAGACCTTCCAGATCTATTTCGCAGAAAAAATGCACGCCTCCTGTCTCGCTCATTTCTCTCATAATGCGCTGGACAGCTTCTTCAAGTGACAGGCTCTCCAGTGCGTCCGGCCGCAGGGCGCTGACACTTCGCCGGACATCGACCATTCCCTGCCGGGCAACATCCCTGGCTTTATAGAGAATTTTCTTTGTGTCCTCCTTGGAATCGTCGATCAGAGTCAGACATGCGTCCATACAGGAGATTAATCCTGTAAGCGTATGCCCCAGGGTATCATGAATCTCACGGGCGAGACGGTTCCGCTCTCTTGTCTGAGACATTTTTTCCACTGTGCGCGAATATTCCTCCAGCTTTTCATTCGCAGTCCTGAGTTCTTCATTTGCTGTATCAAGCCGGATGTTCAGCTGGCGGACACGTTCGTTTTCTTTTTCTGCAAGGCGCATAGCAAGGACAAGATAAAGGATGAACCCCATTGTCGTCCCTGAAAAAATGATACTGCGCAGAAGCATAAGTACGCCCTGAAAACCTCTCTCATAAAACTGCAGATATTCCCGGGAATCGATTTTCACAAAACCCGGAATCGAGATCGGTGATCTGGCCAGTACATAACAGGTCAGCAGAACGATCATTCCGATCACTTTGTCCTCTGTATCGCAGTCAAACACGATCCAGTCCGCCGCAATGATCAACAGGATACCTGTATTATCGTAGTTATCAACAGACAATATAAAAAGCGCCAGCGCCAGTTCTATCGCGGCGTAGACAGCAAAACCCGCATTGCCCTGCAGGATCCTGTGTCCAAAGATCAGGATTAAAAGCAGAGCCGTGGACAGAACGATGGACAGAATCAGCATCTGATGCGGAGAGCGGGGCATTGTATTCAACCCGTTCAGAAACGAGCTCGCCTGTTCCTCCCGAATGACCCTGAGGATCGTCATATATACAAATAATGCATAAAACAGCGTCCACAGGTAATTGACATTCGCCATAAAAAGGCGGATCCTGCGCAGTTCCTGACTATCTTTCAATACTTCACCTCGTTCACTCCCGCTTGTCGATCACTCCCACTTGTCGATATCGTAAGAATAGATAATATTCTTTGTCACCAGCTTGACCTGGGTGAGAATCCTGCTCCCGGGAGGCATTTCCAACTCACTGTAGGCCTGTCTTACTGCCTCTCCGGCGAGAACACTTGGATACTCCATCACTGTGGCAAGATAGCCGGACGAACGCAGCATCCTCTTTCCCACAGGGCTTCCATCCACAGCGACGATCTGTACATGTTTTTCCTCTCCGGCCTCCCTGAGAGCCGCATAGGCACCTGCCGCAAGCTTTTCGTCCGCCGCGAAGATGAGATCAAATTTGCGGCCGCGCTGCAGTTCCCTGCCTATATAGCTCCGGGCCTTCTCCATTTCCTTTTCCCCGTTTTCCACCTGCACCCGGCGGACGATCTGAAAGGGATCGTGGGAGCTGCCGGTATTATCGTCTTTGTTACTGTCGGCTTTCTTGTCTGTACTGCTGTCGGCGTTATCGTCTTTATCGTTCGTTTTTGCGCTTTCTCCGCCCGGCAGCGGGCTTTTTTCAATTTTATCCCCCAGGATTCTGCGGCAGAAACTCTCGGTCCGGGCACGGCTCGAAGAGTCTTTCTCTCTGCCCAGCAGGAGGATACGCGCTAACTTCACTTTCACATCGATATAGCCGGCCAGCGTCTCCCCCGCTTTTTCATCATCAGAAAGAACCAGGGCCTGTGCCTCTTCCTCTCCCGCACAGCCCCGCCCCACCAAGATCACTCTGGTGCCACACTGCATACATCTACGGATCTCCTCCTCGAGCCCCCGGTCTGCAGCCGGGCAGACAAAAACCGCCTCTGCGCCTCTGTCCGCGAGCTCAAGCATCTGCCGTCCCTGCAGTTCAATATCATAACCGCAGTCTCTCGACAGCAGGAGATCCCCCTCTGCCTGGATATTCGTTTCGATCTGCATGAGGATCTCACGATAATAATCATCAGCAGTATCCGGGAAAACAGCTCCGAAGATTCTGGATTCTTTTTCCTTCAGAAACGCGGTATGTAGGTTTATACTAAAAAAAACGCAGACACAGGACAGCAAAATAAGGTTCAGACATATAAAAACAGCCGCGAGGTTTTTCCTCCTCCCGGCATCCTTTAGATATGTAATAGGTTTTTCCATCTTCTTCAGCATAGAACCTCCGTAAGAACCTCCGCCTCTAAAAGATGCTCGATATCCGTATATATTCAATATTTTCTCTAAGATATTCATGATTGATAATATAGTGCTGACATCTTTTTTTATACACCAACCAGCCGATGTCTCTCAATGACATTTGTCACAAGTTTACAGAATGTTCACAAGAAAAACCAAATCATTATAATGTGATACAGGGGTATACATCTCGCCGGGGCCTGGTCCCATGTCAGGCGAGTGCAGCTATGAGGAGTTTCAGTATGCTCTGGCAGTCGGTGTTACTGCGCCTTTCTATCTGTCAAAGCTGTTTGTGCTGTATTTCCGGGAAGGCGCCTGCATTATCAATATTCCCCCCTCCCGCTGCCGGATGAGCCAGCCACAGGCTATGATCGAAACCTGAGCATCGATTCCAATAAAGGTTTCCCGGGTTCCCACGTCGGGGTCCGATCCTAACTTGGGTATTTACAAAAAGAAATGACCGGGTGCCCCGCGGGGGACGGATTCCCGGCCATTTCCTTTTGTTCTCTGTCAATCGTCTACACTTCCTTCTGCCCTGTTGCTAAACAGGATTAAGAAGAAACGGGTTTTATTTTTTCTGCAGGGCTTTCTCCAGTTCCCTGCGGAGATACTCGATTTCCTGCTTCTGCTGTGAAAGCTCCT
>DGRU01000119.1:12026-27593 GCA_002390025.1 Lachnospiraceae bacterium UBA4380 | reverse complement strand
CTTCTGCTCTTCGGTACCGAATTTGTAAATAGGCCATGTGCCAAGGGAGGTGTGTGCGGAAATCGTGACACCTGTGGAAGCGCAAACCTTGGAAACTTCCTCGACGCACTGTGCATAGGACACTTCGTCGAGACCAGCTCCGCCGTACTCCTCAGGGAAAGGAATTCCAAGCAGGCCCATCTCAGCCATTACAGGAATATTCTCTTCAGGGAATCTCTCCTGTTCGTCGAGCTCAGCTGCGATTGGAGCGCAGGAGTTCTGAGCAAAATCACGATACATGTCTACCATATCCTGATGGATCTCGTCGTTAAAGAAATTCATATAAACCAACCTCCTTTTTTTGCACACATATCAATGCCGTACAATAAACTGATTATCTGGTCATGCGCATATTCCCGCATGTCTGTTAGGATTATAACATATCTTTTGTGCTTTTTCTACATACTATTTTCATGTAGAGACCAGTTTCTTGTGGATAATCTCCATCATTCATGTCCTTTTTTTCATACAGCTTGTAGAGTTTGTATGAATCGGGCTGCGCCCTGCCGGCCGCCGGGACAGATCCCGCATTTTCCAGTCATTTACTGCCTTCTCCTGCAGAGCTGACAGCAGAGCCGGTCTCGACCTGTATCTGCTGATCCCCGGCCCGAAGGGTATATGTCCCCTCCTTGATCCCGGGGTCGCTCAGGATCAGGCAGGACCAGGTTTTGGACGGCGTGAAGCTGCAGACAACTTTCCCGCCGGCACGCGAAAGTTCAACTTCCGTGCCGCCCGGAATCTTTTGCGGGGACAGATAAAAGACCGACTTCTGCGGGCTCTTTTCCGAGGGAGCTTTGGCCAGTCCGGAACTGCCGGCAGTCAGCAGCGTCCCACCGCTGACCACAATATCCATTCCTGCGTCAAGAGCGCTGTTGCCGTCATTTTCCGGTCCGTCAACGATCAGGCAGCCGCCCTCCATAAGGATCGTGCCGTTGGAATCGAGCCCGTCTCCCCCGGCATTGACATAGACGGAACCTCCCGCAACACGGATATGACAGGTCGTCTCCACTTCATTCCCGCCGACACCCGGTGCATCCGTGCTGGCATTGAAGCCGTCGTCCGCACTGACTATACTGACAGTTCCGCCCTCTATATCAACGGTATGCCCTTCTATGCCCTCATAGCTCTGCAGAATGTCGATTTTTCCTCCCCGGATGACCACTGCTCCGGCGGCGCGCACAGCGCCGTCACCGGTCTCGAGGGAAAAATCTCCTCCCTCGACATAAATATATCCCTTTCCGGCCTTTTCATCGTTATTGGATACAAGGCAATCATCCTCAGAGACAATTTTGAAGGCCCCGTCCCGGATCCGCAGAGAATCCTTGCCCACGATTCCCTTGTCGGCGGCATTGATCTCATAGCTGCCGCCTGTAAACTTGAGGTCATCTTTGCTGACGATCGCGTCGTGATATCCGGCCTCGACTGTCAGACTTCCGGTCCCGTTAAATACAATATCCGACTTTGAAAAGACGACCGCGTCCACGTTCATGGATTCATCCGACTGCACATACTCATCTCCCGTGTCGGACAGTACATTCTCACTTCCGTCCGCCAGGGTGACAAAGACCTTGTCCGCGCTTTTCACCAGAATACAGGCGCTGCTGCTGCAGGTGATGCCGGCCCCGTCGAGGACGAGCTGGACCTTTTCCTTATCGGAGACATCCACGATGATCTGCCCGTCCGCCAGGGTTCCGGAGATGTAATAAGTTCCCCCCGACTCTATGACAGCGGTGCCTCCGCTGACAGACAGACCTTCCCCTCTTGTCCGGATCTTCTCTTCCTCCAGCAGGATCTTTGACGCTGCTCCGGCGGACCAGGAAGTCCTCATGTCCCGCTCCGTGAACATGGCAGAATAGTCCAGCCCTGAAGACCCTGCGGCAGAGCCGGACTCCTCTGTCCCGGCCGCGGTATCGATCTGCACCGTTTTTTTCTCCCCGTCCCCGCCGGAATTTTTCTGACCGCCATCCGGCGCCGAGCAGGCTGTCAGGACAAGCAGACACAGGACAAGGACAATACTTATGAGGACCGTCGGTTTTTTTATGGCCATATATGGATACTCCGCTAAAATAGATATTTTTCAACAAAAGATTTCAACAAAAGAGCTCTTTCGAAAAAGCCTGAACTTCAGCAGTTCCGGATTCCTTGATTCTTTCTGTTTTTTAAACATTTCTGTTTCTATGAACTATATTATACATTATCACACATCGATTTCCCGTCCAAGTGCTGTGGAGTAGATCAGCTTCCGGGCGACAGGCAGCCCGTAGGCCTTCTGAAGGGCCTCTGCATAGAGGTTGAGCTGGGTCCTGTAGCGGGCGGTCAGCTCTCCGGCCTCCCTGACGCGGTCTGTCTTGTAGTCCACCAGGATGATCTGCTCCTCTTCAATGAAAAATGCGTCGATGATACCCTGTATGGTCACCATCTCGTCGTGGGGGAGTCCCTCCGAGACCTGGTCTGCAGGGCATCCCATGACGAAGGGCTGTTCACGGAAGAGTCTCCCCTCCTTCTGTGCCCGGGCCATGCGCCCGGCCAGAGGAGTCCGCATAAAATGAAGGACGCGGGAAGCGCTGACCAGAGCGGCGTCCTCTGCGGTGATCTTTCCGCTATCGGGCAGGGACTTCAGCCACTTGTCAAGTTCCTCTCTCCCCTCATTCCCGTCTGCGATCCACCGGTCCCGAAGGTCATAATCCACCAGCTCCAGCACGCGGTGGAAGGCGGTTCCCCGGCGGGCTCCCGCCGCTGCATCCCGAAGGTGCTCGCCTGCAGTGTCCTGGTCGCCGGCAAATCCGGGATCCTCATGGTCTTCCGAATCCTCCCGGCCTGCAGGAGCCGGCCCATGTACCTCTTTCCGGTCTGCAGGAGCAGGTCCGCGCAGCTCTTCCCGGTCTGAAAACTCCGGCTCTTCTGCCTGATCCCGGTCTAAAGAAACCGCTCCTTCCGCCTCCTCTCTGAGAAGGAAGGCCGGCAGATAGGGCACGGGAACTGTCTGGGGAAAGAGCTCCATGGGGCTCTCCGCCGTCTCCCCGTCCGCTTCCTGCAGAGTCCGCATTGCCCTGTGCTTGAGTTCCGAGACGGAAGTCTGCGCATAGAGGTCCTGCAGCTCTTCGTGGGGATAGGTACGGAAAAACCAGGAGGCAAGCTCCCGGGCTGCATCAGGATCAGGCTGGGCATCCAGGGGGCGCCCCTCCATGCTGCGCAGGATCTCCTCGCACCGGGAGAGGTCATACTGCTCCTCCACCGCCTGCATGGTCAGGTCATCCTGTGTGCAGACAGAGATCCTGAGAGGAAGACCGGGTCCTGCTCCCGGACCGGCCTGTTCCTCAGCATCTGTATCAAACGCAAAGTCCGGGCCTGCCTGTGCCAGGACGGCCTGGCAGATCAGCTGGGCAAAGGAGGAGGCCCCTGCGATCATGGAAGGCGAGAGTCTGTATGCATTCGGGTCAAAGAAAAATCCGGCCATGGCCGCCTTCCAGTCGGACAATTTCTTGTCGAACCCCCTCATGGATGCAGTCATGATGAGCTTTTCCTTTGCGCGGGTCAGGGCAACGTACAGGACCCTCAGTTCCTCTCCCATGCAGTCGCGGCAGATCTTCTCCGCGATCTCCTCGCGCCGCAGGGTCGTGGAGCTGACCCTGGACACAGTGTCGAAATAGTTGATCCCGACGCCCCAGTCCCCGTCATAGACTACCTGGCCGGAGGCATCGAAGCGGCGGAAGGCAAAGCCCTTGCTCAGTCCCGCCACAAAGCAGACGGGAAACTCCAGGCCCTTGCTCTTGTGAATGCTCATGATGCGGACAACATCCGCGTTTTCATCCAGTGTGTTCGCCTCGCCGTAGTCGATTTCCTGGCGGTGCAGACCGTCGATGTAGCGCAGGAACTGGAAGAGTCCCGTAAAGTCTGTCTTTGTGAAGGCGTCCGCCTGGCTGCGCAGAAAACGCAGGTTGGCGGATCTCTGCGCCCCCGCCGGCAGGGCCGTGCAGTAATCCTGAAAACCGGTCTCCTCCAGAAGGCCCGTGACGATCTCCGAGACGGGACTGTACTGCACGCGCTGGCGCCAGCCGCGCAGAAAAGCCAGAAAATCCCCGCATTTGCGGACAAGCGCATCCGGAAGAGCGGTGCTTTTGGCTTCTGTACACGGCTGCTCACCCGCAGACACACAGAGGGCGTCGTAGAGCATTCCCTCCCTGCAGGCCAGATGGATCATAGCGATCTCATCCTGGCTAAAGCCCCCGAAATAGCCGCGCAGGACTCCGTAGAGGGGGATGTCCTGGCGTGGATTGTCCAGAACACGCAGCATCTGAATGATCTCGCGGATCTCCTGTGCCGCAAAATAACCTGTTCTCGACTCCGCATAGGCAGGAATCCCCTCGCGGGCAAAGATTGCGCGCAGATCCTCGTTCCAGCCGACTGTGCTGCGCAGTAAAATCACGATATCTCCGTAGCGGGCAGGCCTCATCTCTCCCGTCGCGTCATCGCGCACAGGAAGACTGCCGACCAGCTGACGGATCCGCCCCGCAATGAGCAGGGCCTCCTTCTGCCGGTCCGTGAGGGCACCGATCTCCCCGGACAGGGCGACAAAGCCGTCCTCTTCCTCCTCATCGGCCCATGCAGCTGCATCTTCTCCCGGGGGATTCTCGCCGCCGGACGCAGTCCCCTTGACTGGTGCGGTTTCCTCCCCGTCTTCCTCTCCGTTGACCGGACCGGTCTCCAGAAGCAGGAGCTCCGCGCAATAGGGGTCGTCCCCCTGCCCCCCATTTTCAGCCCGGCAGGTCTGTGCCTGTCCGCCTTCCGGCCCTTCACTGTCCGGGGCAGACGCAGGAGCTGCATCCCCGGTCCCGCAGGGCTCTTCATCCGGAAAGACGGCACCCTTTTTCAGGGATACATTTTCATCGTAGACAACGCCTCCCACCTCTCTGCGCATGATACGCATGAAGAGGGAGTTGACACAGTCCAGTACCTGGGCCCGGCTGCGGAAGTTCTGGTCGAGCTCGATCCGCTCGGTCTCGGGGTCGTCCGGACGATAGGTGTCATATTTTTCCATGAAGATCTCGGGACGTGCCAGTCTGAACCGGTAGATGCTCTGCTTGATATCGCCGACCATAAAGCGGTTGTTGCGCCCGTCGTCTTCTCCGGAGATGATCTGCAGGAGCAGTTCCTGCACTTCATTGCTGTCCTGGTATTCGTCGATCAGGATCTCCGCATAATGACTTCTGAGAGCCCTCGCGGCGCGGCGTGGAACATAGCTGCCGTCCTCCTGCCTCTCTGCCAGGATGTCCAGGGCAAAGTGTTCCAGATCCACGAAATCGATCAGGTGCCTCTCCTTTTTGACCTCCAGAAAGCGCTCGCGATAGTCCGCTGCCAGCCGGGACAGTGTCACGAGAGGCTCCCGGGCACAGTCCATCATGGCCAGGATCCTGTCAGGGGACTGTCCGCCGGCGGACGCCTTCAGTTTGAGGATCCTTTCCTTCTGCGCATCCCGCATGGACTTGACGGTGTCCTTGAGGCCGGGATCGATATAGTCATATTTTTTGCCTCTGACAGAGGGGTAGCGGGGAAACTCCCATCCAAGACAAGACTGGATCTCTCCCCAGAGTTTTTTGAAAAGAAGGTTTTCCTGCGCGTCGTCGCCTGCAGACCCATTCTGCAGGAGTTCTTCCAGTTCCCGCCGCAGTTCCCCGATCTCTCCCACCAGGCCTCTGCGCTCCTCTTCCAGAAATCCATAGCACACATCCGGGCCTCCGGGCCGTGAACAGATCTCCTTCATGGCCTCGTAGCGCAGTCCTGTTTCAAGAAGGTCATCGGCCAGGCGCAGGATCATGGACCGCATCCACGCAGCGGAAAAGAGGGCCTCTTCATCCCGGACATCGTAGTCGAGGGCGCGCTCGCAAAGCCATGCCCGGGGCGAGGGATGGCTGCCGGCCCTGCTGCACAGTTCCAGGATCAGCTCCTCGAGCTGACGGTCATCCGTCCCGGGGCAGAAATATGCGGCGCAGCGCATGAAAGCAGGGTCCTTTTGGGCATATTTTTCCTCCAGAAAATCCTGCAGTACCTCCGAGGCAATGATCCTGCTCTCAGTGGGCTCGATCTGACGAAAGCCCGGGTCAAGATCGATATCGCTGAAATAATTGCGCAGCAGAAAGGTGAAGAAGCTGTCCATGGTCGTGATCTGCGCGTTGTGCAGAAGGACCTCCTGGCGCTGCAGATGGGCATTGGAGGGATCCAGGGAAAGACGTGCCGACAGGGCTTTTCCGATGCGTTCCCGCATCTGGGCCGCGGCGGCTCTGGTAAATGTCACAACGAGCAGGCGGTCGATGTCAAGAGGATGTTCCCCCTCGCTCACCAGCCGGACGATCCGTTCGACCAGAACAGCTGTCTTGCCGCTGCCGGCAGCCGCCGAAACCAGTATATTGTGATCACGTGCATCCAGCACCTTCTGCTGGGCGGGAGTAAACTGAATCGCCATTCTTTTTTCTCCGTAGCAATAGTCTCTGTATCATTGGTCTTTTTTATAAGTGTATCCCGGGATCCTGGGATCAAAACCGCAGGCCTCTCTGTAGGGACAGTAATCGCAGGCGGTCGTCTTTGCATCCAGGACCGCAGGCTGAGCGCTGACATCGCCGTCCAGGATATGGACAGCCAGACGGCAGAGAGCCTCCCTGGCCATCTGGGCCAGCTCACGGTACTTTTTGTCGTCCATAAGGCGCGAGGCAGCCGTATAGCCTCCCCTGGTGCTGCGTGTGACCGGTATGACATCGGACCTTCCGCTGAAGGACCTGTGCAGGTGGGAGATGCTGTCTTCGTCCTCATAGACAAGGCCTGTCGGCCGCAGCTGGCTGCGGATCGCGGCATCTTCCTCATGAAGCAGCTCCTCCCTGCCGGCTTCACCGGCGGCGGCAGACTCTGTGTCTGTGTCTGCCGGATCAGGCATTGCCGGCAGGACATCCGCCGCTGTTTTCCTGATCACGGGCTCGTTCATCCTGTAGTAGAGCATGGCGGAAGGGATGATCTCCTCTTCTCCCCCGCTCTGTCCGGCCTCCCCTTCCTCTTCAAAGGGGATTTCCTCCGGTCCTCCGATTTCCACCGGTACACCGATTTCCTCCTGTCCGCTGCCTGCCGCAGCTGCGGCCGGGTCCGGGCTGTTCTGCCCGGAGACATCCGGGGAGAGAGCCGCAAAGCCGGATTTCTCTATGGGATCTGTCTGCGCAGACCCCCCTGCTGCCAGCGCGTCGAGACGGCCGGCTCCCGCATTCAGCAGCGCCTCCATATAGGTGATCAGCTGCAGCTGCAGGCCTCTGCGGATCAGGTCCTCATCGAGATCATTTCTGCCCGTCTTATAATCCATGATGCGCAGATAGCGGCGGTTCCCCTCTGCGCACATATCGAAGCGGTCGATCCTGCCGGTGAGCACAAGGCTTCTGCCGTCTCCCAGTTCAAAGCGGATGGCGGGCATGCCACCCTGCCTGCCGCCGAAGGAGAGCTCGGACGCGACCGGGACAAAATCACCCTTGCTGATCTGGTACTGCAGAGTGTCGATCGTGCGCAGAAGTCTCCTGGCATAGCGGCCCAGGCGGCCCTCATCCCGGGAGCTCTTGTAGAGGAGGAGGTTTCTGTAGACGGCGGCCTCGTCCTGCAGGGCCCGGATCCCCAGCCGCTCAGCGTCCCGGGCGGAGAAGTCCATCCAGGACAGGCCCTCTGCTCTGAGCAGGGCATCAAAGCGCTGCAGGGCCGCATGCAGGATGCTGCCTCCGTCCACCGCCCTGAACTCATACTGGTCCCGCTCACGCAGGTGCAGACCGTACTGAAGATGCTGACGCAGATAACATCTTGCCCCTGTCTCCATCCTGCTGATGCCGCCGATGATCATCCTGCCGTAGAGGGCCTGTGCAAGGCCGCTCTGCAGGACCTGGGGCCGGTAGTGAGACAGGGCCGCCCCGCGAAGGCGGAGGATAGCCTGCCGCATTTTCCCGTCCGCCATGACCTCCGGACTGGTATGAAAGCCGTAGAGGAGGGAAAAGTCTCTCATGAAAGCCTCTGCGTCCGGCAGCCTTCCCTCCACGAAGGTGCGCAGCTGGTCCGCCAGAAGACTCAGGCTGTCCGCCCGGCCTGTGATCCTCCCTCTCACAGGCTCCTGCTCGGGAAACTCCGTCTGCAGGGCGGGGAAGAGGGCCTGCAGCATGGAGATCAGATAGGAGGGCCGCAGGCTCCTGCCGTCCCTGGACACTGTCGCAAAGGAGATGGTCAGCGTCCGGGAGGGCTTTGTCATATTCAGATACAGATACAGTCTCTGGGTGAACATCTGCTGCCTGGGCGTCGGCGCCAGCACTGCACCGGACGACGCCAGAAACTCCCTGTCCATATCCGACAGAATGCCGCCCCTGGAGGCACTCCTGGGAATACTGCCCTCATTGACGCCCGCCACAAAGAGATGGCTGATCTGGGTCAGTCTGGTGCGCTCGATATCACCCACCAGAATGCGGTCCACCCGCTGGGGAAGCGTGCCCAGACGGATCTGGGAGAAGCCCGCCTCCAGAAGTTCCAGATAATCGCGGGCGCTCATCCTCTCCTGCCCAGCCAGGTCATAGATCTGGTCCAGCAGGTCGATCACATGGCGGTAGATCTGGCGGTACTGGAGTTCGCGGACCACATCCCCGGACTCCCCGAAAGAGTCCGCCAGGGCCTCCACCCTGGCCTGGGCCCCGCAGCCGGCAAGAAAGTCATACAGTTCCCTGGTGCGGACAGCCGCTGTCCTGGCCCGTCTGGGCTTTTCTGCGGCTTCCGCGGCCTGTGCAGCTTCTGCGGTGTCGGAAGCCCCCGGACCCACTGGATTCCCTGCCTGAGGCCCGCTGCCTGCCGGCGCCCCGGGGGTCCCTGCCTCAGGCCCGCCGCCTGCCAGCGCCCCGGGGAGGACACGGACACTGAGCCCGGTCACGGGTTCCACTTCCCGCAGGAATTTGATCCTGGCTTCCTCGCAGGAGGCATCAAAGGCCATGGTCCACTTTTTCCTGCCCCGGATGCCGTTGGCAAGACAATAGTTCTCAAGCCTGTCCGTCTCGTCCTCCGTCAGGGAGCTCAGACCGCTCCTCAGATAGCGGAAGACAGCCGGATAGGAAAAGTTCTCCGAAGAGATCTGCAGAACGCTGCGGATCCCCTCGATCAGGATATTGTGAAAGGCGCCGCTGGTCCTGTCGATGTAGACAGGGATGCCTGCCCGCTCCGCTTCAAGGGCAAAGAGGTCCCCGTAGGTCTCCAGGTCTGCCGTGACAATGGCAAAGTCCCTGTAGGCACAGCCTGTCTGCGCGATCATACGTCGCACTCTGCCGAAGATCAGCCGCACCTCCTCCTGGGGAGACGAGGCGGCAAACAGCTGCAGACTATCCGATGTCTCGCCTTGCTTTCTCTCTTCAAAGGCCCTCTCTGGATACCGGAAGAGATGTCTCTCCAGATGCGCCAGCACGCGGCTGTCCTGAAATCTGGGCAGAACGGCCCCTTCCTCCCCGGTGCCTTCTCCCCGGGCGCTCCCGGTTTTCTCCTGGTCTTTTTCCCCGTGACCAATTTTTTCCCGACCGTTTTTTTCCGGATCGGTTTTTTTACGCCCGGTTTCCTCCCGGCCGGGAAGGGGCAGGCCGGCGTAGAGGTCTTTGCCCCGTTTCAGGCCCTCTTTCGAGGCCATCCTGATAATGTCATAGACGGTCCGGCGGCTGAGGTAAAAGAGGTTTTCCTCGCTTCCGGCAGGCCCTCCGGACGCCGTGACACTGACGGGCGCTCCCTGATCCGGAGAGACTGTAAAGGAAAAAACGACCTCCCGGGCACAGCGGATCAGAGCCATCACGACCCTGTACTGCACGGTTGTAAACCCGGTGAATCCGTCAAAGACGATCACGCTCCCCTTTAGGCTCCCGGCATTGGGAATGGCCTTTGCCAGAAGATCCAGCGTCTCTTCGGAAGTGATGTAGGAATCCGCCTCCGCGCTCTTAAACTGTTCATAGAGCTTCTTCAGGTCATGAAGCCTTGCCTGCAGGGCTCTCTGCCCGTGCTCCCCGGCGAAGGCCGCCATCTCCTCAATCTGCTCCCCGCCGATCCCGTACTGCATGAATTCGGAGAGCACCGACTTCACTTCGTCGATCATTCCGGGTCTGTGGATCCCCCTGCGCAGGATCTCCAAATCATCCGCGCAGCGCGAAGCGACCCGCCGCAGCAGCAGGCTCTTGCCGATATCATCCAGCACTGTGCGCCTGTCCGCTCCCGTCTCTTCAAAGACACGGTGGGCCAGGCGTCCGAAGCTGAGGACATCGATGTTCATCAGCACATGGGCCGGATGTTCCTGCACCAGTTCTCGCTGTGTCTGCATGGAATACTGCTCCGGCACTATGACAATATACTTGGTCCTGTCCCTTCCCATGCCGGCAAGGGACTTCTGTGCTTTCTCAATGATGATCTGCCGCAGCAGACGGCTTTTTCCCGACCCTGATGGTCCAAAACAAAATGAATAGCTCATAGATTCTCCATCGTTCAGACTGTAGATCCCTATCTGTGTTCCGCCATATCGTGTTCCGCTGTATTGTGTTCCGCTGTATTGTGTTTTGCCATATTGTAAAAGACCTGTGCGCAGCTGTCGGAAGCTGTACACAGGTCGTCTGCGCATAACAAGAGCTGTTCCGTCCCTATTTTGTCTCGCTGATATAGACCTTGACCCGGCTCTGTATGATGTCCGCTGTATTCTCGGCACTCTTCTGGCCCGCAAAAAACGCTCCGGCCTCCTCATTGATGATGCCTGTGATCTTGCTGTCCACACTGACCTTCATATCCAGAGAATTGATGATATTCATGACCGTGTCGACATCCTCCTGGGAGGGGACGGGTATTTTGATCTCTTTTCCGTTGAGAAAAACAGAAGAGGTCTCCGGCTCCGACACCTTTTCTCCCTTTTCATTTGTATAGGTGTTGACTTTGGGATGCATGGCCTGATCCGCGAGCTTGTGCATGGCCTTTCTGCTGACCGGAAAAGCCAGGTCGATACTTTCCTGATAGGAATCCATATAGAATCTGCGCAGAAACTCCCAGCAGCCCTGCATGTCCGCTGCATCCTTGCTGACTGCGACGGAGAGCTCGCTCTGAATGACAGGGCCGTTATTTCCTGAACCGGGATAACCCATCAGGACCACCTCTTCGCCGATATAGCCATAGCGTTCCCGCATGTAGGAGTCGATGTCATAGAGGTATCCGTCCCGCACAAGCTGCTTTCCTTCCCGCATGGCGGCCTCATATTTGTTCCAGTTGATATTCTCATAATTGATCTTGCCCGGAAACCTGGCACAGAATTTCAGCAGGTCCACAAAGGAATCCGAACCGAAGCTGCAGGTACCGGCATCCCAGTCGACATACTCCTCCATGGCACAGAACAGGACCCAGGACAGCATACCATCCCTGGTTGTTGCTCCCATGGCAGTATCATATCCGATATTTCGCTCCTTCATCATCTTCTCGATCTGGGCAATCGTTACGCCCTTGGTCCCGGCAAAATCCTTCTTTTTCCCGAACAGGCCGATCACGTTGAAGGAGGGGGTGACAAAGTACATCTTCCCGTCTATCCGGAAGGCATCAAGGACATTGTTGAGATAGTCCTTTTCCGCGATTTCGGTGTCCTTTTCAAACATAGGGCCAAGGTCCTCAAACAGGCCCTTGGCCGCATAGCTTTCGACGGGCATATCCCCCGATACGCATATCATATCCGGGATATTGCCCGCCGCAATCTCCATATTTAAAGTATTATTTCCATCTTCGTCATACGGATACTCTTTCAGCACGATCCTGTATTTGTCGCTGGATTTGTTGAAGTTTACGACCGCCTTGCTAAGGCTCATATCTGCGTAGGAGCAGGCCAGGGAGAGGGCGATCTTGCCGTCCTCCCCTCCGCCGTCAGATTTTTTGAACAGGGAAGCCGATGTGCCGTAATCCATGTTGTAGTAGAGCAGCACCAGCGTTCCGTTGGGCAGGACCGAGCATCCGACCGTGCTTTCCAGTTCCAGGTCTGATGAGAGAAAATCCATGACTCGGACAGGTCCGACGCCGTCCAGCTTAAAGCCGAAAATACCGTCTGTCTTTGTCAGATAGAAGTCATATTCTCCGGAGCCGGAGGCGACTGTATCGACAAAGAAGAAATCGGGCGCCTTGTATTTGGTCGCTGTAAATTTGTCTTTTTCCTTATCGAGTGTGTAGGCGGCAACGCCGGCGTCATCGGTCCCCGCAATGATGATGTCCCCTTTGGGGCTCTTGCAGATATTCCCGGTGAATTCCTTGGGCAGCTCGATGTTTTTCAGTTCTGTGCCGTTCTTGTTGTCATAGACCCGGAGTCCGCTGTCTGTCTGCAGATAGGTCTCCGTGTCCGTGGACACCATTCCGCCCGGATAGAAATCTTCCTCATTGGAGATGTCCTTTTTCCAGACTTCCTTCAGTTCTGCCTGGTCTTTGCCTTCGATGGTACAGCGGACCAGACGCCAGATAAATTGCTCGTTTTCCCCGTCGTACTGGTTGATCAGCAGCAGGATGCTGCCGTCGGGAAGGACGCTGAAATGGTTGACACCGCTGTCTTCCGAGCCGGGAAGCCTGACCCTGACCCCGTTTTTCCCTTCGGAGTCAAATGTGCACAGGAACATACCGCTGCCGGCCTCAAGATCCGTGTACATGATATAATACTTGTCTCCGGACGCCGCCGTGCTGAGGAAATTGAAGCGCTCGGCTCCCATGTCGTCCGAGAGCTCGTCGTCCCCGCCCTGGTCCTCTTTTTCATCGGCCTGGGCGGCACTGGTCTCCACTGCATTGACAATATCATCCAGAGGCGAAGGGGCATGCTTATAGATCGTCTCCGTGTCGATCTTGGCCATGGTGGTTCCCTTGTTGGTCATTGAAAAAAGACCGCAGCCCGTCAGTGAACAGACTGCCATCGCAAGCATAAGGAAAAGTGACACAACTCTGCTGCCCTTCATTCTAATCATCTGCCTTTCTCTCCGTCTGCGATAGATATTGAATATACACTACAGCTATTAATTATAACAGAAAACAGCAGTCAGAGCACAAAAGAATGCAGTGACTGCTGTTTTTTTCATTTCTGCCGGCTTTGCCGGTACAGGCCCCTATGCGGGCACGGTCAATCTTTATACGTGGATTCCTCTGTTCTCGTCTCCGTGCGGGTTTGCACCGAACTCATAATCGTTTCCGGGCAGGACTGCATTGAGGATGATGCCCACGATGGAAGCGATGGCAAGAGAAGTCAGGGTGATGGTAACACTGCCGACGGTGAAGGTGGCGCCGTCGCCCAGACCCAGGCCGCAGACCATGATGACGGCTGCGATAATGAGGTTGCGGGACTTGGTGAAATCAACCTGATTCTCGACCATGTTGCGGATGCCGATCGCGGAGATCATACCGTAGAGGATGAAGCTGATGCCGCCGATGATGGCGGAAGGCATAGTGCCGATGATCTGGGCCATTTTGGGGATGAAGCTCAGGACGATGGCGTAGCAGGCTGCCAGGCGGATGACCTTGGGATCATAGACTTTACTCAGCTCGAGAACACCGGTGTTCTCACCGTAGGTCGTATTGGCGGGGCCGCCGAACATGCCGGCCAGAGCCGTTGCGAGACCGTCGCCCACCAGTGTGCGGTGCAGGCCGGGATCCTGAATAAAGTTCTGCTCGGTCGTGGCAGAGATGGCGGAGATGTCGCCGATGTGCTCCATCATGGAAGCAATGGCGATGGGCGCCATGACAAAGATCGCCGTCAGGTCGAATTTAGCCAGGAAGAAGGGCGGAAGTCCGACGAAGCCGGCTCCTGCAATAGGTGCGAAATTGAGGATGGCACTGCCGTCGGCATTCGTCATGCCCATGGAATTCATGATTACAGCAGCGATGTAGGAAATGACAACACCCAGAAGGATGGGGATGATCTTGAACATTCCCCTGCCCCAGATGTTGAAAACGATGACGACAGCCAGCGCGATGAGCGCCAGGGGCCAGTTCATGGATGCATTTGAGATTGCCGAAGGAGCAAGGCCAAGGCCGATGCAGATGATGATGGGGCCGGTGACGATCGGAGGCAGAAAGCGCATGACCTTCTTGACGCCGACGCCGCGGATGATCAGGGCCAGAATCAGATAGAGAAGTCCCGCGACTACAATGCCGCCGCAGGCATAGGGGAGCTTCTGGCCGTAGGTCATGTCCGCGAACTTTCCGGACTTGAGTTCAGCAACAGTGGCAAAGCCGCCCAGGAAGGCGAAGGAAGAACCCAGGAAGGCAGGCACCTTCCACTTTGCCAGGAAGTGGAACAAAAGTGTTCCCAATCCCGCGAAGAAGAGTGTGACCTGAATGGAGAGCCCCTCTCCGTGGAAATAGCTGTTGACAAGGATGGGGACCAGGATCGTAGCACCGAACATGGCAAACAGATGCTGGATACCCAGAATGGCCATCTTCCCGTATCCGAGTTTTGACGCATCATAAATTGGCTGACTGGAATTCATAGTGAAGACACACTTCCTTTCATGATGAAATACAAATGATTTTTAATGAAATATAAAGTCTGTTTTGTGAAAAACAGACGCTGTTACCTTATTTTCCGTCACCTGCCGCAGTGCAGGACCAGTCTCAGGCCGCAGGAGTGAAAAACCTGTATCCTGTCGGTCCGGAACAAATCTGAGTGCAGGGGCAGTCACAGATCACAGGAGTGAAAAACCGACGACGCTGGCGGTCATCATGATCACACCTGCCAGAAGGACACCCAGCATGACAGCCACGATCGTCGGGACAAAGTCCATATCCAGAATGCTCGCGGCAAGAGTACCGGTCCAGGCGCCTGTCCCGGGAAGGGGGATTCCGACAAAGAGAAGCAGGGCCACGAATGTGCCGCGGCCGGCCTTCTCGGTGAGCTTTCTGCCGCCCTTTTGGCCTTTCTCCAGACAAAATGTGAAAAACTTACCGACTACGGGCTTGTCGGCACCCCATTCCAGAATCTTCCTGGCAAACAGATAAATAAAGGGCACCGGGATCATATTTCCGATGATACATACGATATAAGAAGGCAGGATGGGAAGTCCCATGCCCTGTGCGATCGGGATCGCGCCTCGAAGCTCGATCAGGGGTACCATGGAGACCAGAAAAGGAATCAGGTATTGCTTCATATTTTCTTTCCTTTTTGCAGATGCATGTTTCAGTCACATTTTCTCTCTTGCCGGAGCGCTCCTGCGCGGCGGCTGACTGATTTGAAACGACAGCTTATCTAAAATCTAACAGATAATACCAGAAAGCCTCTCCGACTGCAACTACAGCTTTTCAAAATAAGGCGGTCTGTACTTTTTTAAGTACAAATACAATACCGACGATCCGGTGCTGCAGGCGGCTTCTGCCCGGTCATTTATCCTCCCCAGGCACTTTTTCCTGCAAAAAACAGGCAGAAAGCACCTTTCTGCCTGTTTTTCTCTTCCACTGCATGCCGGAGCACCTTGTGCGCAGGCATCGTTAACGAGAAATTCGTGAAGACGATTT
>DGRU01000119.1:3203-11940 GCA_002390025.1 Lachnospiraceae bacterium UBA4380 | reverse complement strand
CTCCGGCACAAACATCCGGAGTGAAGAAAACGCTATCGAGCGTTTTCTTCACTCTATGTTCTTCATTGTCCGGGACCCGCGGGCGGGTCTTTTGGATTCTTTGCCCGGGACCGGCAGGCGGATCCTGCCTGAAAACCGGCATGAAAGCCCGGTCACGGCAGCATCACTCTTCTTTTCCTTCCGCTTCCGCCTTTTTCTCGTCGAGAATTTTCTTGGCGCTGCTCAGCTTGACACAGAGTGAGAACAGCTCTGTGGCGATCTTGAGGTCTTCGAGCGGCGGGTAGGACGGTGCAATGCGGATATTGGTGTCGAAGGGATCGCGTCCATAGGGCCATGTGGCGCCAGCCTTGGTCATCATGACGCCCGCCTTCTTGCACTTGGCGACCACCTCCTTGGCGCAGCCGGGAAGTGTGTCGAAGCTGATGAAATAGCCGCCCTTGGGATTTGTCCAGGAGCCGATTCCGAGTCCCTCCAGATTCTTCTTGAGGATGTCCTCAACCGCCTCAAACTTGGGGCGGAGGATCGCTGCGTGCTTCTGCATGTGAAGGACCATTCCGGAGATGTCGCCGAAAAAGCGAACATGGCGGAGCTGATTCACCTTGTCGTGGCCGATGGTCTGGATGGAAAGCTGCTTGCGGATATCCTCCAGGTTATTGGAGGATGTCGCCAGTGCGGAGATTCCGCTTCCGGGGAATGTGATCTTGGAAGTAGAGGCAAATTTATAGACCATATCCGGATTGCCGACGCGCTTGCACTCCGCCAGGATCTCGATCAGATAGTCCTGGTCCAGATCATACAGGTGATGGATCCCGTAGGCATTGTCCCAGAAGATACGGAAGTCCTTGGCCGCAGGTTTGAGCCTTGCGAAACGGCGCACAGTCTCATCGCTGTAGGAATAGCCGGTGGGGTTGGCATATTTGGGAACACACCAGATACCCTTGATGGACTCGTCCGAGGAGACAAGCCTCTCTACCATGTCCATGTCGGGGCCGGTGGGGCTCATGGGAACCGGAATCATTCCGATGCCGAAATACTCGGTAATGGCAAAATGCCTGTCATAGCCGGGCACCGGGCAAAGGAAATTCACCTTGTCGAGCTTGCACCAGGGGGTATTGCCCATGATGCCATGTGTCATGGCGCGGGATACTGTGTCATACATGACATTCAGGGAAGAATTGCCGTAGATCAGAATATTGTCCGGGCGGTTCTCCATCATGTCGCCGATGAGATCCTTGCATTCCTCGATGCCGTCCAGCACGCCGTAGTTGCGGCAGTCTGTTCCGTCTTCGCAGAAGAGGTCGGCATCCGAGTTGAGGACGTCCATGAGGCCCATGGACAGGTCGAGCTGCTTCTGGCTGGGCTTGCCTCTGGACATATTCAGATTCAGGTCCATGTTTTGATATTTCTTATATTCTTTCCGCAGATGCATATACTCTTCGTGGAGTTCTTCGATTGTCATTTCTGCATAAGGTTTCAATAAAAGGTCCTCCTGTCTTCGGTATGTAACGGCGCAGGGGCTGCCCGACGGGCGAAACCGGCCGGAACACAGCTTCTATCAACGTTATTTTTGTTTTCACCGTATTATGACAAAGATATGCACAAATTGTCAAGGGAAATGTATTCCGGAATCATTGTATACAATCATTTCCCAACAAAAATCCCCTCCGCAGAGCAGAGGGGAAGAAAAAAACTGCTGTATTCAGAAAACAGATCCGTAATCAGCATTCGGTTACCCTGCACAGTGATTGCCCTGCCGGGTCATTTCACTTCCGTGGAATAGTAGGGAATGACAATTTTAGCGCCCGCTCCGAGATCCGGCACGATCCCCTTTTTATAGGGCAGACTGTTGATGTCGCAGATCTCACGGACATAGGCGTCCGCGCTCTCGTATTCACTCCTGTCACAGTAGCGGTAGACGATATCCGACAGGTCCTCTCCATAGCCGATGGTGACTGTCGTGTAGTATTTATAGGTCTGCTCTTTTTCACGGCTGGAAGCCCTGGTCATCATCTGGAAACCTGCCAGCATTCCCGCAAAGACCACTGCAAGTACAAGGGTACGGACTGCAAAGGCAGATTTCCGCCTTCCTGCCGACCCGGTCCCGGACCTTCCGCTGCTCTTCTTGGCTTCCTTCACTCCCGCCGTCCCCGCAAAGGAGGCTCCGCCGGTCCTCTGTTCGGTCCGCCCGGCGCGCATGTCCTGTCCTGCCGCATCTCTGCCTGATCCGGACATGGAGTCGGCTTCCGTCTTCCTTCCGCATGCTTTCCTGCAGCTGTCCTGGCGGGAGATCACGATATATTTCTGCTGCATCCGGCTCTCTCTTCCGTAAACACCGGAAATTCCGGACTGCCCTGTCTGTACACATGCCATCACATTAATGCCGTTCATATCTGCAGCCATGACCTCCTGTTCACTCGAACTATTGTTTGGTACATGCTCATTATATCGAACGTACATTTGAAAGTCAACAGAAATCGAACACATTTTCTGAATAAACGTTCGGAATATATGTTTGCTTTTTCCCTGCCGGATGGTGTATACTAACAGTATTAAAAAATTGTCTCTATTTGTACACGACAATCAATTTGTGCACGACAATCAATTTGTGCGTGATAATCAGGAAAGATATTTCCATACAGATCAGAACCGCAGGAGGTAATACGGCATGGCGAAAACAGGAATGAGCGGCAGGGCTCTCACCGACAAGCAGCAGAAGATTCTGGATTATATCAAGGAAGAGATCCTGAAAAAGGGCTATCCGCCCACTGTCCGCGAGATCTGTGAGACCGTAGGTCTGCGTTCGACCTCTTCTGTCCACGCACATCTCTCCACTCTTGAGAAAAACGGCTATATCCGCCGCGACCCCACCAAGCCCCGCGCCATCGAGATCTGCGATGACAGCTTCCAGATCGTGCGCACGGAAATGGTCTCGATCCCGGAAGTCGGCGATGTCGCCGCGGGACTGCCGATCCTGGCACAGGAGAATATCATGAACTACTTCCCTGTCCCTTCGGAGCTAGTTCCTTCGGGCGAGTCCTTTATCCTGCGTGTACGCGGCGATTCCATGATCAACGCCGGTATTTTTGACGGCGACCGCATCTTTGTCAACTCCTGCAGCACCGCCCGCAACGGCGAGATCATTGTCGCCCTGGTCGACGATTCCGCAACTGTGAAGACCTTCTACAAGGAGAAGGACCACATCCGCCTGCAGCCCGAGAATGACACCATGGATCCCATCATTGTCAAGGACTGCCAGATCCTGGGAAAAGTTTTCGGCGTCTTCCGCCTCATGCGCTGATGCCGGGTCACAGCTATTGCGCCATGAACGTTTTTCCTTCTCTGCGCGCCTGTTCCTTGCCCAAAGTGACGGGTAAAAGGCAGTGAAGAACAGATGAAGGATAGGATAAAGAGAAATAAAATAAAGAAATCAAAACAAAAAAGAACCGGACAGAAAAGAACCGAGTAAAAAAGAGCCGAATAAAAAAGAACCGAATAAAAAAGAACCGAATAAAAAAGAACCGGCAGGAAACCCGGGAAGAGCATAGTGCAATGCTTTTTCAGGTTTCCTGCCGGTTTTGTATTCTCCGGTAAACAGGACACACGGGAAAGACCTATATACAGGAAATACTTTTTGAAATTTATTTTTCGTCACGCTATATCCATATCGGAAGTGATCGTGATGGTATAGTCGGGATAGAGGGCTCCGATCTCCTTCATGATCGTCTCGTATCCCTCCCTGTGGTCTATGTCAAAGCTGAAGACAACATCAAAGCGCATCTTCTTTGCCTTTGTGTCGGCAGAGAAGGCATGGACCTGCAGAGCCCACTCGTGCTGCAGGATGGTCTCCATGACAGTGTTGCGGATCCTCGCCGCCTCTTCGTCCCTGGTGTTATAGGAATAGACACCGACGCCGGTGAGGACGACACCTGTTCCGCTGTAGACTTTCTGCTGTACGCGGCGGGTGATCTGATCCACCTCCTCCACGGTCATTGTGTCCGGAAGTTCCACATGCACGGAGGCATAGTCGCGGCCCGGGCCGTAATTATTGATGAAGAGGTCATAGGCCCCGCGCACCTGGGGTTCCTCCATGATCAGTTTCTTGATCTCCCGCACCTTTTCCGGGTCTGCCCGCTTTCCGATAATGTCGTCGACGGTCTCCATCATCATCCCGATTCCCGATTTGATGATGAAAACAGAGATCAGGACACCGACAAAAGCCTCCAGAGAGATTCCTGTCAGCCTGAACAGGATGGCGCATGCCAGAACCGAGAGGGACAGAACCGCATCGAAGGAGGCATCTGCACCGGATGCTTCAAGGGCTGCGGAAGAGGCTTCCCTTCCCCTGGCCTTGAAGTAGGATCCAAGCAGGATCTTGACCATGACCGCTGCCGCGATGATCAACAGTGACAGGTTGCTGTATGCAGGGACCTCGGGATGGAGGATCTTTTTGACGGATTCCGCGGCGGAGGTGATTCCTGCGTACAGGACGATCGCCGCCACCATGATGGCGCTGAGGTACTCCGTCCTGCCGTGTCCGAGGGGATGCTCTCTGTCCGGCCGGCGGCCTGCAAGCCAGGCTCCGATGATCGTGATTACAGACGAGAGGGCGTCGGACAGGTTGTTGACCGCGTCCAGTGTGACCGCAATGGAATGCGATAAAATACCGATGACGGCCTTAAAAAGCGCCAGGAAAAGATTGGCTGCAATCCCCACCATACTGGTGCAGATAATGATCTGATCCCTGCTCCGGACGGCGTCCTCCAGGTCCGGCGGCGCTGACTGCTGTTTAGAGTTGTTCGGGTTCAATCTGTGTGCCATCCTTCCAGATTCTCTCAAGATCATAGAAGAGCCGGTTCTGTGCATCGAAAATGTGGATGATCACATCACCGAAATCCATCAGGACCCAGTTACCTGCCTGGTAACCCTCGATCTGTCTGGGAACGGCGCCTGCGCGGCCAAGACGCTGTTCGACTTCATCAGCCATGGCCTGAACCTGTGCGCGGTTGTTGCCGCTTGCAATGATAAAATAGTCCGCGAGGACTGAAACGCCTCCGATGTCGATGACCCTCACATCTTCCGCTTTCTTATCCTCCAGGGAAGAAATGGCAAGACGCGCGAGCTCAGCGGAGCGCTCCTTTTCCTCTCCTTTTCCGTTCTCAGGGATCATGCTCTTATCGTTGATATCAGTCATAAATATTTTTCTCCTCATCTAGCCGTTTGTAATACTCATAGGTCTTCTGTGTCATGGGATCCACGGTATTTCCGGTGGAATTGAGATAAATCAGTGTATCATAAAGGATCTTCAGAAGGGCTTCGTCGATATCGGAAAATGCCATTTTCCGGATCAGCGGCAGGTTTTTCGCCGAAAATCTGCCGGGCTCTATGTAATCCGAGACAAAAATGATCTTCTCGAGCAGGCTCATGCCCGGGCGGCCGGTCGTGTGATAGCGGATCGCATTGAGTATGTCCGGATCCGTATACCCGTATTTTTCCGCCGCAAGAACACTGCCCGCCTTGGAGTGCAGCAGAGAAGAGCTGTTTCTCTCGTAGGGAGAGACCTCAAGGCCGGCCTTCTCGCACAGACGCTGCATCTTCCTGACATCTATGCACTTTGCACAGTCGTGCAAAAGACCTGCCATCTCCGCCTTTTCCAGGTCCGCCCCGTAGCACATGGCCAGAGAAGCCGCTGTCCCGGCGACAGAGAGCGTATGGACAAATCTTTTGTAATTCAGTTCCTGTTCCAGTGTCTTGATCAGATCGATCTTTGAAACCTTCTTCACCTGTCCCCGATTCCTTTCTGTCCAAAATATGCAAGTGATCCTTCCGGCCGATGCCTTCATCGATGCAGGATTTCCTGCAGCCCCGATCAGGCCCTGCCATGACGGTACGAACAGGTTTACCTGTAAATCCCTTTCTCTATTATATACCTTTCTACGCGTTCAGGCACGAGGTAATGTATGGTTCTGCCGTTTTTTACACGGTTTCGTATATCTGTCGAGGAGATACCGATAGCAGGGATCTCGAGTGTATGGATATCGGCTCCGTACTGAGTCCGCAGCCGCTCAACTTCCCTGAGGAATTCCTCCGTCGGGATTCCGTCCTCCCTCAGAGCGGCAAGCAAAGTGCAGTCCGCAAAGATGGATTCAGGGTTTCTCCAGGTCAGAATGTCCCGGATCGAATCCGCGCCGACGATGAAGTAATAGTGGTTTTCGGGATTCTGCTCACGTAGCCCCCGCAGGGTATCGCAGGTATAAGTGTTGCCCTCTCGGTGGATCTCAAAATCGGAAGGCGTAAAATGAGGATTGTCAGCCGCTGCTTCACAGACCATCTCGTAGCGGATCTCCGGCGGGAGCACCTTCTGCGATCTCTTGTCCTTGAAATAGGAATGACCGGACGGCATCAGCAGCACTTCGTCCAGGTCAAAAGCATCATAGGCTGCCTCCGCGATGATCAGATGGGCAGTATGGATGGGGTCAAAAGTTCCTCCCAGGATCCCCACCTTTCTGCCGGCAGGGCTGCAGTGTTCTTTTTCCATAATATTTTGATCTTTCAAAGTCATAGATACATTCTCCGGTCATATCTGCAAAAAACTCGTACTGGCTGAGCCCTCGCATAGACTTAGCCCTCGCATAGACTCAGCCCTGGCATTTTTTGAGCTCTCAAATTGACAAAAACTCTCTGCCTGCAGACAGCCTCTGTCCTGCGGCGTCAGTCGAGTTCTGATGCGGGATTTTTCTTTTTGGGCAGCACGATGACGGGCTTGTCCTTAAAGGGCTTGTAGAGGATGAATTTGCGTCCGATCACAGTGACCAGTTCGGACCGGGACCGCTCCGCCAGGGTCTCTGCACAGGCGCGGACATCCTCGAGCACGTTTTTCTGCACAGCGCCCTTCACCAGCTCATGTGTATTGAAGGCTTCCTCCGCGGATTTGACCACCTCGGGAGTCACGCCCTGCATGCCCACCTGCACGATGGGATTCAGGGAATTGGAAAGGCCGATGAGGTAGGCTCTCTGTTTACTTGTTATCATATATGAAATACCTCCATGGTGCACGAAAAAAATCGGCACCTGATCAATTGTCGTAATGAACCTGTCTGCGCCGGCGGTCAGTCGAAGAATTCGAATCCGTGGCCGTAGAGCCGGACAGTGTCGCCCTCCTTGCAGCCCAGTCTCTTGAGCTCGTCGATGATCCCGTTGTCCACCATGAATTTCTGGAAAAAGACAAAGCCTTTTTCTGTCTCCAGGTTGGTGTAGCCGAGCATGCGCTCGATGCGGGGACCTTCCACAAGATATTCCCTGGTCTTGGCGTCGTAGGTAACGGTGTAGGGCTCGGTCTCTTCCGCCAGTTCCACTTCCGGATCGTACTCCTGCTCGTAGGTGATGAGCTCGGAGGGCATCTCTTCCAGGACAGAACTGCAGTGATAGAGGAGTTCCTTTACGCCCTCGCCGGTCGCGGCCGAAATGGGAAAGACCTCGTAGCCGAGAGGTTCGCAGTAGGCGCGGATCTCCTCGATGGGATCCTTCTCTCCCTCTTCCCTGTACTCTTCTCCGGGGATGAGGTCGCACTTGTTGGCGGCGATGATCTGCCTGCGGGAGGAGAGATCGATCTTGTAGCGGGCAAGCTCCCGGTTGATGGCCATGATATCCTCGATGGGATCGCGTCCCTCCGAACCTGCCGCGTCCACCACATGGATCAGGATCCTGGTGCGCTCCAGGTGAGCCAGGAACTCGTGGCCGAGGCCGGCGCCGTCCGCAGCGCCCTCGATGAGGCCGGGTATATCCGCCATGACGAAGCCCCTGGCGTCCTCGAGGTCCACGACACCCAGGATGGGCTGCAGGGTCGTGAAATGGTAGTTGGCGATCCTGGGCCTGGCGTTGCTGGACATGGACAGAAGGGTCGATTTGCCGACATTGGGGAAGCCGACAAGGCCCACATCCGCAATCATCTTCAGCTCCAGCAGAAGCTCCAGGGAGCGGGAAGGCTGGCCCGGCTGGGCATATTTTGGCGCCTGCATGGTGGAAGTGGCATAGTGCATGTTGCCGTTTCCGCCGCGTCCGCCCTTGAGGATCACATAGCGGCGAAGGTCCCCGGACATATCCGCAATGACCTTGCCCGTATTGGCTTCCCGGATGACCGTGCCCTCAGGCACTTTGATCTCAATGTCCTGGCCGCTCTTGCCGGCCATGCGCTTCTTCTTGCCGTCCTCGCCGTGCTGCGCGGCGTACTTGCGCACATGGCGGAAATCCGTGAGGGTGTTGAGGCCCTCGTCCACAACAAAGACGACATCGCCGCCCTTGCCGCCGTCACCGCCGTCCGGACCGCCTGCCGGTACATATTTTTCCCTGCGGAAAGAGACATGGCCGTCGCCGCCCTTGCCGCTGGAAACAATAATTCTGGCTTTATCTATAAACATGTAATACTCTCCTGCAGAAATTGGTGAGCAAGAACTCAGACTTTTTCAGATACACAGAGAGCTCCGGGCGAAAACAGCTGTTTTCTGCCAGGAGCTCTCATTGTTTCGAAATCAAATTGGCACAAAAGCCTTACCTTGCGGTAATCGTTTTTATGCTTCCTGCTCCACAGCCTCAGCTGCCTCTACAGGATGTACGGAAGCTCTCTTGCGGAACTTGCCGAAACGCTCGAAACGAAGGATGCCGTCTGTAAGAGCATACAGAGTGTCATCACCGCCGATGCCTACATTAAGGCCGGGGTGGATGTGTGTGCCGCGCTGTCTGT
>DGRU01000119.1:0-3146 GCA_002390025.1 Lachnospiraceae bacterium UBA4380 | reverse complement strand
GGATGTGTGTGCCGCGCTGTCTGTAAAGGATATTGCCGGCCTTTACAAACTGGCCGTCAGCTCTCTTGGCGCCCAGACGCTTGGCATTGGAATCACGGCCGTTCTTGGTGGAGCCCATTCCCTTTTTATGTGCGAAGAACTGAAGATTTAAATTCATCATGGTTCATTCCTCCTTGAGATGAATAACGAGATACTCCCCGCCGTATGTCTCCCGGACGCTTTTCAGTCCCAGGATCATACTGTCAACGAGAAGCGCAGCTTTTTCATCGGGGGGACTTTCGAAGCGGCAGGAAAGCTCCCCGCCTTCTTCCGCGGCAGCATAGCTAATGTCTGCCCCCGCGAGCACTTCGAGGCTGTTGATGGTATTGATGACCAACATGGAGATGGCGGCACAGATGATGTCCTCGCCTTCCACAGCGCTGTCGTCCGCATGACCCGAGCACTCGAAATACGCGTATCGTCCCTCTTGATCTTTGAAAATATCTACAACTGTCATGTCAGTTACCGATCAGTACCCTCTGCTGTGTAACCGGCTGCACAATGCAGTACGCCCGTCACAGGCCGTCTGTCTCCGCACAGCCTGCAGCAGAAAGCCTGCGCGAAACATTATGCGTTGATCTTGTCGATCTTCACGCGGGTGAAGAGCTGGCGATGGCCGTTCTTTTTGTGATAGCCGGTCTTCCTCTTATATCTGTAGACGATGACCTTTCTAGCCTTGCCCTGCTCCATGACAGTTCCCGTTACAGTCGCGCCTGCGACATCTCCGGCGACCTTGAGGGTCTCACCGCCGACTGCCAGCACGTTGTCAAAAGTGACTTCTGCGCCCGCCTCTGCTGCGATCTTCTCAACATCGATCACATCGCCTTCGGAAACTTTGTACTGCTTACCACCGGTTGCAATAATAGCATACATATCAGGTACCTCCTTCTTTTAAAAAAACTCGCTGATTACGGCGCCCCGCGCATATCTGCCCTGATCCCGTGAGAAGGATCGCCGGCAGCTTCCGCGGCAGGGACTTCGCTTTTTGCAGATCCTGCAGTACCAGACAGCACCTGCACCGGCAGTTCCCATCCGGTCCCTTCCCCTGCTTCAAGCGGGTTCCGAAATCCGGACATGACCACAAAAGCCTCATCAAGCGGCATACTCAGTAAAAATAGCAGACAAATTTTGGTTTGTCAATATATTTTTCAAAAGATGCAAGAGCAGAGTCATGGAGAACCCTCCCCTCTGACTCTGCTTTTTTCTCTCATCCTTTTTTCTGTCTGCGGATCAGTTCGCGGGTGATATCGTCCCAGTCCACACCCTTCTCGGCCATGACGACTTCGAGGTGATAGAGGTAGTCGGCGATCTCGTAGATGATCTCGTTCTCGGCGGGGTTCTTGGCCGCGATGATGATCTCTGTGTTCTCTTCGCCGAGCTTTTTGAGCATCTTGTCGATACCCTTGTCAAAGAGGTAATTGGTATAGGATCCCTCTTTGGGGTTCTGTTTGCGGTCCATGATGGTCCTGTAGTCCTCGCCGAGGACATCTCCGACGGGAGCACTGCGGCGGGCGGACATTTTGGGCTCCGTCACCCGGTTGAAGAAGCAGGAGTGGCTTCCCGTGTGGCAGGCGGCACCGATCTGGACAACGCGGGCCAGCAGAGTGTCCATGTCACAGTCGCCGTAGAGGGAGCGGACATACTGGAAATGACCGCTGGTCTCTCCCTTGATCCAGAGGGACTTGCGGCTGCGGGAGTAATAGGTCATCTTCCCGGTCTCGACAGTCAGATTGTAGGCCTCTTCGTTCATATAGGCGACCATCAGCACCTGGTCGGTGGCATCCTCCTGCACAACGACGGGGAGAAGGCCATCCGGACCCTTTTTGAAATCCTCCCAGGCAAAGGCAGCTTTTTTGTGCTCCTCCATCTCGATCCCGGCCTCGGAGAACTTTGCGCGCGCTGCCTTTACGGCCTCTTCGCCCTCACCGACCAGGCGGTTGACGCTGCAGCCCGATACGGCAGCCACATTGGAGGCCCGGAGTTTTGAGACCAGGGCTTCGCCGGCGGGATCATCCACAAGGGCGATCACGGGGATCTGTGCGGCAGCACTCTGATCTTCCGCCTTGTCCCCCTGCCCGGACTCCATATTTTCTCCGTCCAGAAGGACCCGCATGGCCAGCCAGGGAGCGAGCTTTTCCCACTCTTTTTCAAGGTTCTCGCCGGTCCTGTAGCAGCCGGCGATGCGCTCTTTGCCGAAGCGCTCGCAGACCTCGCGGGCCAGCAGGCGGTTGCTCTCCTTGGAGAGGTTGAGGGCTGCAAGATCGCAGCCTGCGTAGATCAGCTTCTTGACATCCTCCATGCGTCGGATGTTTCCTGCGCCGATCACGGGAACGCCGCCCTCTTCACAGATCTTCCGGATCAAGTCGATGGCTGCATCGTGCTCCGCATCCGTTTTGGAGCGGTCAAAGAGGATCACGCCGTCCGCGCCGGAGGCCGCATAGGACCTGACCAGCTCCGCGGGATCTTCAGCCATTATTTCATCGTTGTCAAATCCCCGGACTGCCTTTCCCTTCAGAAGCCAGATGCAGGGATATATTCCTTTTCCATTGCTCATGATCAGTCTCTCCTCTTCGGCTCTTCCCCTTACAGACAGCCCTTGGTGCTCAGTACATCTTCGATCCTGGGGTCCTTCTGCGTCGCCATATCAAGGGCTTTGGCAAAAGCCTTGAACATGGCCTCGATGATGTGATGGTCATTCTCGCCGGCCAGGATCCTGAAGTGCAGATTCATGGCTGCGGCATAGGATACGGAATAGAAAAATTCCCTGACCAGCTGCGTATCAAATCCGCCCACCATGGGTGTGCTGAATCCGTCTTTTCCGTTTGCAAAATCCATGACAAAGTAGGGACGTCCGCACAGGTCGACGGCACACAGGACCAGTGCCTCATCCATGGGAAGCACAAAATATCCGTAGCGGCGAATACCGGCCTTGTCGCCGGCCGCATTGCGGATCGCATTGCCCAGGACAATGCCGGTGTCCTCCACCAGATGGTGGCCGTCCACCTCCAGGTCGCCTTTTGCCTCGATGTCCAGGTCAAAAAGGCCGTGGCGCGCAAACGCGTTCAGCATGTGATCAAAAAAACCGATCCCTGTGCCGCCTCCCAGGT
>DGRU01000177.1 GCA_002390025.1 Lachnospiraceae bacterium UBA4380 | reverse complement strand
GGAAAAGTACTTGCCGTTTACACCTTGCAGGTGCCGCCCGAAATCCGGACCGGCACCTCGGTATCAAAGGCATATCTCTTAGGTGCTTCCTCTCCCGGGCCTTCTTTTTCGAAATCAAAGACGTAAACCGAAAAGCCGGCCGGATCGACGATCCAGTACTCCCGTACTCCGTGTCTTCGATAAAGCGCCAGTTTTCTCCACAGATCATTTTCCCGATTTGAAGGCGAGAGAACCTCTACGGCAAAATCAGGGGCTCCGCGCAAGGGGCCCGGTTTTATATCTTTCTCCAAATCGCAATGTACATAGACATCCGGCTGGACGACTGTCTTTCTATCCTCTCCAAGAGCCACATCTGACGGAGCAATGTAAACAAAACATTCTTTGCAATGCTTTTCGACACAGTCCATGAGCTGCCTTGCAATTTCTAAAGCTGCCGTCTGATGAATCCTTGCAGGTGAAGCCATGGCGTAAAAAACACCGTCGATCAGCTCAACCCGCAGGTCATCGGGAAGGGCTAAATACTCTTCCTCCGTGTGACCTCCTCCGGCAGGAATCCGGGGATCCTGTTTTGCAGTTTTCCATTCATCATAATCCGTCCAGGCATTCTGAAGATATTCAGCAGCACCGGAAGGCTCCTCAACCAGTTCTCCCCTTTCTATGTCTCCTGCATTGAAGTATTCTGAAGAATCTATTATCGGGTCATGATTTATAGTCTGCCGTTTTTCATTGTCTTTTTCCTTAAAATCCACCTGTACGCCTCCCTGTTTTTTCGTATATTCGGTTGATATATTTATATATGTATTACATATTATTGAAATATTACCATATATCATGTTTCCTGTCAATTGGGAGGTTCGTTACTGTCATACACTCAGCAGAACGTACTCACAGCTCCCAGCTGAAATTTCCGTAATCCTGCGTCTATGCAGATATGCATCTGGTGTTTTGAACAAAAAAAGACTCCCGAACCTGTTTTCATTTCAGATTCGAAAGTCCTTTTTCTAACAAAAAGATATATGTTTTCAGCCGTTTCAGCTTTCCTCTAAAATCTCATAAATACGCTTCATGTCCAGGTGTCTGCGCAGAGTTTCCGCCAGGAGATCATACTGGGTTTCTTTGTATGCCTGATAATCGGTTTCGTCTGCATTGTTCTGCGGATTCTCCGTTGAACTATTCATTGTCACACCCTTGTGCTCCGCCAGAACCTCAACGATCCTGCGGGCAATACCCGGGGCATCAAATATGCCGTGAACATAGGTGCCGTAAATATTCCCGGCAGCTGTACCGTCCGGAGTTTCGATTCCGGTGCGGTGGTCCTGTATCCGGCAAAAGCAGTCGGACCTGCAGGAATCCATGTAATTGCTGCCCTCGCAATTACTGTCTGCGGCAAAAGCCCCCCGGGCAGAGAGATCTTTATGAAAACAGCCGCCACCGGCCTTGTTTCTGCTCTCTGTCGTCCGGCCCATATGTATCTCATAGCCCTCGATTTCCATTCCTCCGAGGGGTCGGAGTATTCCGGGAAGATCCGTGATCCTGCCGCGGACGCGGGTGCGGCGTTTTTCTTTTGAAAAAACGGTTTCCGTGTCCAAAAAACCCAGGCCGCGGGCATGGCCGCCCTCTTCGGTCCGGTCCGGGTCCGAAATTGCCCGGCCCAGCATCTGGTAGCCGCCGCAGACGCCGAAAATTACGCAGCCCTGACTGCGGAGCTCATCTATGGCGTCTGCCATGCCGCCTGCAAAGAGCCAGCGCAGGTCTGCCATGGTGTTTTTTGTGCCCGGCAGGATGACCATGTCCGGATTTCCCAGGGCTTCGGGACGTGATACATAGCGAAGGTCTGCCTCCGGAATTCTGGAAAAAACATTGAAATCCGTAAAATTGGACAGGTGGGGCAGGCGGATTACAGCGATCTCCACAGGCTTTCCCGCCGGCGGGCGGTTGGTCTGCGTCAACCGGGGCGCCAGGGAATCCTCGTCGTCGATATCCAACTGCATGAAGGGCACCACGCCGACGACCGGCACGCCGCCCCGCTCTTCGAGCATGGCGATCCCCGGGTCCAGGATGGTCTTGTCGCCGCGGAATTTGTTGATAATAAAGCCCTTGAGAAGTGCCTGTTCCTCCGGTTCCAGCAGCATCTGAGTACCCAGAAGCTGGGCAAATACGCCGCCGCGGTCGATATCGCCCGCCAGAAGGACCGGCGCGCCCACGGCCTTTGCCAGGCCCATGTTGACGATGTCGTCTTTTTTCAGATTGATCTCGGCGGGACTGCCCGCGCCCTCGATCACGATGATGTCGTACTCGGCTGCAAGAGAGTTATAAGCCTCCAGCACCAGCGGCATCAGGCTCTTTTTGTAGGCAAAATATTTCCGGGCATCCATGTCGCCCAGGACTTCTCCCCGGACAATGACCTGGGAGCCCGTTTCAGTCGTGGGCTTTAAGAGGATGGGATTCATGCGGACATCAGGCGCAATGCCGGCGGCCTCCGCCTGCATGACCTGGGCGCGGCCCATCTCCAGCCCGTCCTCCGTAATAAAGGAGTTGAGGGCCATATTCTGGGACTTGAAGGGGGCGACCCTGTAGCCGTCCTGGCGGAAAATCCGGCAGAGACCGGCGGCCAGAAGGCTCTTGCCGGCGTTGGACATGGTGCCCTGGATCATAATTGCTTTTGCCATACTGCTTTTCGTCTCCGTTTATGTCAGCTTTACGCGTATGTCTTTTTTCACGCAGACAATGTCATCCGGGCTTTGAAAAAACGCCCGCATACTATTGCTTCTGCATGGCGCGGAGTTCAGTCAGGTAGTCGTCGTCTATCTGTGCCTGCTCAAAGGTTGCCATTTCGTTCATCAGAGCGCAGGAAGCTTCCAGAATCTGAAAGGCCAGAGGGCAGCCGCTGCCCTCTCCCAGGCGCATGTTCAGATGCAGCCAGGGATCCAGGTGCAGCTCCTGCGCCGCACGCAGATATCCGATTTCTTCCGAGACATGGGAGGGAAACATAAAGTCCCTGCAGCTGCCGCACAGCCTCTGGGCACACAGTGCCGCAACGATGGAAATAAAACCGTCGATGACAGCCGGAATGCGGCAGATGGCAGCGCCCAGATAGACGCCGCACATGCCGGCCAGATCCAGGCCGCCGACTCGGGAAAGGACTTCAATCGGATCGATTTGCGCGCCGGCATCTTCCGATGCGGAACCGGAAGCCGTTCCGGCAAGTCCGTGAAGTTCCAGTGCCCGACTGATTACACTCTTCTTTTTTTCAAAAGCGGCATCCGTAAGACCGCCGCCCCGGCCGGTCACGTCCTCCACAGAGAGACCGGTCAGTGCCGCCAGAACGGCAGAGGAGGTCGTTGTATTGCCGATGCCCATCTCTCCGACACCAATGACATCGATGCCGTCCGCGGCTGCCTGCCTGGTCCGCTCGATGCCGACAAGGATGGCCCGTACAGCTTCCTCCCGGGTCATGGCGGGTTCCTTTGCCAGATTGCCGGTGCCCCGGCGGATGCGGCGCTGCAGGATCCCGCAGTCCTGCTCCCGGTAAGATGTCGCAATCCCGATATCGACAATCTCAACATCGATCCCGAAATGGGCTGCCAGAGAAGACATGCCGGTGAGATGCCTGGTCATGTTGAGAGCCTGGGACAGGGTCACAATCTGCGGCGTTGCGGAGACTCCCTCTTCTACAACACCGTTGTCCGCGCACATCACAATAATGCGACGCCTGCCGAGGGTATTTTTCACCTTTCCGGTGATCCCCGCCAGCTGTACCGCCGCATCTGTCAGCTTGCCCAGACTCCCGGGAGGCGCCGCCAGCGACTGCACATAGGCTGCCGCGTCCCGCATGGCGTCAGCGTCTGCACCTCTGATTTCTTCAATCTGTTGAAAGAGTTTTTCTTCGGTTTGTGATTTCATTCCCTGCCTGCCTCTCTGGTCAGAGCATATTTGCTCAACAGATATTATAGCATGAGGTCAAAATCGCTTTGGAAATAATTATGTGTTTTTTGCACTTTGTATCCAAATCCTGCTACACTGAGAATGTCACGCTGAACGATTTCCGAATACCCGTATGAAATACAGATCAGGGAGTTCTTGTCAAAGATTTTTTGTCAGGGGGATTTGTCAGACAGATTTTGTCAGGGAGATTTGTTTATGAACATTTGGCTGATCAGACACGGAATGACTGTTCCGGGAGAGGAAGGGCGCTATCAGGGTTTTCTCGATGAAAGTCTGTCGGAAAAGGGCAGGAACACGCTGGTGAGGGCTCCTTTTTCACCCTCACATATCTATGTGTCCCCCGCAAAGCGGGCCCGGGAGACCGCCTCTATCCTCTTCCCCGATGCGGAGCAGATCTGCATTGAGGGACTTTGGGAAATGAATTTCGGCATTTTTGAAGGACGGACCTGGAAAGAAATGGAGAATGATCCGCAGTACCGCGAATGGGTGGACGGCCTGTGCCTGGGGACCTGCCCGGGCGGGGAGAGCCGGGCAGAATTCTCCGAGCGCGCATGCAGTGCTTTCCTTTCCATTCTGGATATGGAACAAAAAATCACCCCGGAAAAAGAGAAAGGAAGCAATTCGGAGGATCTCATCATCGTCTCCCACGGCGGCACGCAGATGGCAATTCTGGAGCGCTGGGGCCGCCCTGCACGCGATTACTATGACTGGCAGCGCCCCTGCGGATGCGGGTGGAAACTGTCCTTAAAGGAATCTGAAAATACCGCTTCAAAACAGGATAATATGAATGCTGCAGAGCATGACGCAATAGAACTGTTTGTCCAAGAAGGGGTCTGTTTTATCCATCAATAACGCAGACAACCGCCACTCGGCCAAGTGACGGTTGTTTATATGATAAAACAATCCAGCGAAGCCAACCGCTTGTCACAGTGCTCCTCTTTGTATCAGCCATTAAACTTCTAAGGATTGCCCTTGTCAATTTCGCATAAGTCGGGAAAGACGAGCCGTCCCTCGTGTCCCACGCAAGGAATAAAATGAGTCAATCAGAACCGTCCCTCGTGACTCATTTTAGCACGCCCAGTCAAAGCCGGAATTATTTTCTAATATCAGCATCAAAATTACAAAAAACATAGCTGGTCCTGTGCTAAACTATAATGGTGAAAGGCTATGTCTCCCAATACCTGCATGTAAAGTGAGAGTGACAAAATGAAGGGAATCGGAATTGACACCGGCGGGACCTGTACGGACGCCGTCATCTATGACTTTGAGACCGGGCAGGTACTCTGTGAAGCAAAGACACTGACCACTCACCATGATCTGAAGATCGGCATCACGGAGGTTCTTCGAAAGCTCCCGGATAATCTTCTGCGGGAGTGTGGGCAGGCGGCGCTCTCGACGACGCTGGCGACAAATGCCTGCGTGGAAAATCTGGGCGGAAAGGGAAAGATCATTTTCCTCGGGGTTTCACGGAAGGTCTTTATGGAGACCTGGCGCAGTTACGGTTTCCGTTCTCTTGACGACATCCTGCTGGTGGACTGCCGTATTCTGCCGGATCCGGCCGCTTCCGAGGAGCCGGACTGGGAGAATCTGCGCGAAAAGCTTCCCGGTTTTCTGGCGGACTGCGACTGTGTCAGTATTGTTCAGCTCTACGCAGCCGACCACGGCGGAGCCTATGAACTCAAAGTGCAGGAGCTCATCCGTGAGTATCCGCAGTTTCAGGATATGCCCGTCATTCTGGGCAATACGCTCTTTGCCGATCTCAATGCCATCCGGCGCGGGGCCGGGGCTCTTTTAAATGCAAGACTGGTTCCGGTGGTCTGTGCCTTCATGGCTGCGATCCGGGAGGTCTTCACTGCCATGGAACTGGATGTCCCCATCACGATCATCCGCAGCGACGGATCGCAGATGTCCGAGGCATATGCGGTGGAACGTCCCGTGGAGACCCTGCTCTGCGGTCCTGCCGCCAGTGTGATCGGTGCCTGTACTCTGTCCGACGCCCCGAACGCCATCGTAGTTGACATGGGCGGAACAACGACCGATATCGCAATCGTCAAAAACCGTGTCGTAAAGCGTGCGGAGACAGGGATCCAGGTGGGTGACTGGAAAACATTTGTCAAAGGCCTCTATGTGGATACCTTCGGTCTGGGAGGAGACAGCCGCGTCTACTATGACCGCGGAGGAAAGATCCATCTTGGAAAAACCCGCGTTCAGCCTCTCTGCACCCTGGCCTCGGAATATCCTCAGATTCTGGAAGAACTGAGGAAACTGGATGATTCCGGCCGGCTCAACATCTGTCCCTTACACGAATTTTTCATCCTCTTAAAGGATATAGAAGGGGATGAAACAGGGCATTTCTATCGCAGCGAGAAAGCGCTGTGCCGCGCCCTGAAAAACGGTCCCCTCTCTTTTGAAGCCGCCTGCCTGGTCATGGAAAAAGATATCTATACCGCCGACTTCAGCCGCCTGGAGTCCGCAAGGGTCATCCTGCGCTGCGGTCTTACTCCCACTGATTTCATGCATATCCGCGGCGACTATACTGCCTTTTCCACAGAAGCTTCCCTCCATGCTGCCGCCTTTTTTGTGCGCAGCAGCGAGGCGGAGAGTGTAGAGGATCTGGCGCAGAAGGCCTATGATCTCGTCACAGAGAGGCTGTACAAAAATCTGGTCCGCATTCTCCTGACAACGGAATGTACACCTCTTTCCAAAAAGCCTTTCGATGCCCAGATGGATGACCTGATCCATTATGCCTGGCAGCTTGCCAGTGCCGGCAGCAGCAGGAAAAACGGCTTCCTTCCCCGCATTTTTGAGACACGGGCAAAGCTTGTC
The DNA here is from genome assembly GCA_002390025.1 of Lachnospiraceae bacterium UBA4380. GTDB lineage: Bacteria > Bacillota > Clostridia > Lachnospirales > Lachnospiraceae > CAG-791. Next base: position 5,831 of record DGRU01000177.1, on the reverse strand, counting down.
GGTGCAGGAGCTCCAACCCACATCTTTCTGCCGCGTGTCGCAAAGATGCTGCGCACACAGGCTGTCCTGCCGGAGCACGCTTCTGTCGCCAATGCCGTCGGCGCAATCACAGGACAGGTAACGGCCGTTACAGAAGTAAGTCTCAGCCCTGTCACCGGAGATGATTACGGCAATGTGCTCGTTGTCTCCCGGGATCACCGTAAGACCTTCAGTTCCCGGGCGAAAGCTCTTTCCTTTGCCCGTAAAGAAGGCCGCCGCATCGCCGCCGACCAGGCACAAAAACAGGGCGCCCGCGGAGCTGTCTCAATACAGGAGGAACTCATCCGCAACGATGCCCCCATGGGATACGGTATGATCTGGCTGGGTGATACCCTTCGCTTTACTGCCTCCGGCAGTACCCTGCGGTAACAAATCCCCTGTTACACCACATCCGACAGGCGGATTTTGAGATCAGGGAAAATGCGGCAGGGAATCTCATCTTCAAACGTATAGAAGGCTGCGTCCTCTTCAGCCTCAAAAGCATAGACAATGACCGTCCTGTTCTCGGGATTGATGATCCAGTATTCACGGACTCCCGCCTCCCGGTATAAGAACAGCTTTTTCCCCAGATCTCTCTTCCTCGTGGAAGGTGAAGTGACTTCCACGACCCAGTCCGGCGCTCCCGTGCAGCCCCTTTTATTGAGTTTGTCTCTGTCGCACACGACAGTGAGGTCCGGTTCCAGAACTCTGGAATTATTCCCGCTGATATAGACGTCAAAGGGCGGTATATAAACCTTGCACTTGCCGCCCTTTGACTTTATATAATTAGCAACGGCCAGATGCATTTCCCCTGCGATTTCCTGATGCAGCCTTGTCGGCGATTCCAGATAGATCAGTTTTCCGTCAACAAGTTCCGCCCGAAGCCCCTCCGGCAGCGCACGAAAGTCCTCGATGGAATATTCCCTGTCCGGGTCGGGCCCCTTCGCCAGAAGCTCCTTTCTGAAAAAAGTCTCCGCCGCCGTCTCGCAGACGATGGGCTCCATATCCGGGCATTCTCTTCTGACTAATTCTCTGTAATCCATTTTGTCCTCCGTTCTGTTTTCTGTTATTGCGGCAGTTCTCAAAATCTGTTTCCCTTGCGCTTCCGGCAATATGATAAACCTGCATCCCATAAAAAATCCAACTCAAATTATCAACATTCCCTGTGGATAACAGTGTGGATGTCCGTTTTTTTGACATCCAAAATCCGCATAGAACCGCCCCATAATGGGTTTTCAGCAAAACTAAATTCCATTTTTTCGTCATTTCGCCGAAATTTCGAATTTCGCCGTAAACCGTCAGTAAAGACATGTTTTTTTGAACTGCTGTGGATTTGGTCGGGACGCAATCCGCCCTGCCGACAGACTCGCAAACGCTTCGCTTTTTGCTCAGCTCCGAAGGAGATGATGTTGCCGCGGCATTCGCCGTATACATCCAAATCAACAGATCGCCGCTTACGAGCCAGCTCGACGCGTCTCACTGTTGCTTTGTCTGTGCATGGCTCATTGCTAACGCGCAAATAAAGCGGCATGACCAAACAAAGTCTGATCATGCCGCTGTCTTTTTTCATCAGGGATCCTGCTCCCCTTAATCAGGGATTATTTTCCATCACATGCAGGGTACATCCTTGTACAGGCATGCCTGAAATAATAATCCGATCTTTCAATCCTCATTTCACTCTGCCTTGACGGGATCGGAGACAATGACCTTGTGGTCATACCACTTGCCTTTTTCGCCGATGATAGCGCAGTCAAATTCCTCGCCGAGCACCGGTACGGGAATGTCATATCCGAAAACTTCCTCTTTCTCACCGTCGCTGTAAGTCACTTCGTCTGTCGTAGGCTCGAGAATCGAAGCGCCTTCCTTCTGTGCTTCCTCGGCTGTGCCCTGGAAGAGATTGGTGATCTTCTTGGAGACAAGGCTGACATGGATGGTCATTTTGCCGTTTTCTACAGTCAGGGTTCCCTTGCCGTCATTGGCTTCGTTTACATGGAACATGCTGCTGTCTGTCTTGAAAGTGGCTGTGTAGGTGCCGTCCTCAATGGGAGCCTCTCCGCTCTCGGCTGCCGCAGCCTCTTCGGTGGAAGCCTCCGCGGTCTCCTCTGCAGCTGCGTCCCCGGAGGGCGCTACGGTCTCAATGGCAGCACCTGCGTGCGCAACATAGAGATCCTGCACTTCCGGAATCCTGCCGAGTCCTTCGATCTGGCAGTCGACACTGTCAAAGCTGCCGTCCGCTGTGAACATGCTCTTCCAGCTATCCTCCTCATCACCCGCCATGTCGTTGTTGGCGTGGTCTCCTGCCACGACCATGAGGGGACGGAGAACAACCTTTTTATATCCGGCTTTTTTGACCTTTTCGATGATGTTTTCACAGGAGGTCTCTTCAGGCTCGCCTTCAACCGTTCCGATGAAGACATTTTTATAGCCAAGTTTGTCCATCATGGTCTGCATCTGGCTGTAGGTCATCTTTGCGGCATGTGCTGTGCCATGGCCCAGGAATACAAATGCGGTACCGTCTTTTTCTGCTGCATCAAGACTGTCAAAACCGGCTGTCTCAACAGCTTCTTCTACCACTGCCTTGGCGACAGCGGCCTTGTCCTCGTTGACAATGGTCTCACTCTCACCGACTTCGCCCAGAAGGGGCTCTGCGATGATGACGGTATCAAAGTCAGCCTTGACAGCATCCACTGCTGCGGAAAGCTCGTCATACTCTGCACCGTGCATCAGGTGCGTGGGCTGAACAACAAGATTTTTGACGCCGTTTTCCTTTGCGCGGGCCAGTGCCTGTTCGACGTTGTCGATGACTTCGCCGTCACGGGCCTGAACGTGGTTGATGATGATCTGAGCAGTGAAAGCTCTGCGGACAGACCAGTCCGGATATGCCGCCTGCAGGGCCTTCTCGATGCCGCCGATGTCGGTCGCGCGGCTGTCATTAAAGGATGTACCGAAGCTGACGACCAGCATCTCGTTATCTCCGATCTCATCCGCATTGAGCGGATCATCCAGAGAGGCATCGCCGGTGTCGCGGCCGAAATAATCGGGATCTGCGGATTCACCTTCCACCATAGCCTTCTGCTCATCGGTCAGGGCATCCCAGGCCGCCTTTGCTGCAGCGATGTCTTCGTCCGTCGTCTCTGTGCGCTCCTGCACATAAATCTTGTCGATCAAAGCTGCGCACTCTGCCGCAAGCTCCTCATCCGTCTTATCTGCTGTCTCATCCTTCTTGTCCGCATCTGCTTCTGTCTTTGCAGAATCCGCATTCAGGGACGCATCTTCCATGGCATATGCTGTGTGCGCGACATAAACCGCCTCTACATCCGCGATCCTTCCAAGGCCGGCAATCTGGCAGTCGACGCTGTCAAAGCTGCCGTCCGCCGTGAACATGCTCTTCCAGGAATCCTCTTCGTCACCTGCCATGTCATTGTTGGCGTGGTCGCCTGCGACGACCATGAGGGGACGGAGAACAACCTTTTTATATCCGGCTTTTTTGACCTTTTCGATGATGTTTTCACAGGAGGTCTCCTCAGGCTCTCCCTCTACCGTACCGATAAAGACGTTCTTATAACCAAGTTCGTCCATCATGGTCTGCATCTGGCTGTAGGTCACCTTGGCGACGTGTGCAGTTCCGTGGCCCATGAGAACAAATGCGGTTCCGTCTTTTTCTGCCGCCTCCAGACTCTCGAAGCCGGCGTCCTTTACTGCTTCCGCCACAACTGCTCTTGCGACAGTTTCTTTGTCCTCATTAACGGACGCAGCATCTTCACCGACCTGGCCCAGAAGGGGCTCCGCGATGATGACATTCTCAAAGTCAGCCCTGACAGCATCCACTGCTGCAGAAAGCTCGTCATACTCTGCGCCGTGCATCAGGTGTGTGGGCTGAATGACAAGATTTTTGACGCCGTTTTCCTTTGCGCGGGCCAGTGCCTGGTCGATGTTATCGATGGTTTCGTCATCACGAGCCTGCACGTGGTTGATGATGATCTGGGAGGTGAATGCTCTGCGCACAGACCAGTCAGGGTTGGCTTCCTGCAGAGCCTTCTCAATGCCGCCTATATCTGTCGCGCGGCTCTCATTGAAGGATGTGCCGAAGCTCACGACCAGAAGCTCGTTCTCGCCGATCTCATCCGCATTGAGCGGGTCATCCAGAGAGGCGTCGCCGGTGTCGCGGCCGAAGTAATCGGGATCTGCCTCTTCGCCTTCCACCATTGCTTTCTGCGCATCGGTCAGAGCATCCCATGCAGCTCTCGCCGCCGCGATGTCGTCGTCCGTAGTCTCCGTGCGCTCCTGCACGTAAATCTTGTCGATCAGAGCTGCGCACTCTGCCGCAAGCTCCTCATCTGTTTTGGCTGTCTCAGCAGCCGTAGCCGCTGTTGCGGCAGTCTCTGCCGCTGCTGCACTCTCTGCCGCTGTCGTACCTGCCGCAGCTGCGCTCTCTGCCGCTGCTGTGCCTGCCGCAGCTGCACTCTCTGCCGCTGTTGCACCTGTCTTTGAAGCAACCTCTGCCGCAGCAGCCGCCGCAGTAGCAGCTTCCTCAGGAGCGGCTGCTTCCGCCTGAGCAGCCTCTTCCGCCGCCGGGGCAGCCTGCGCTTCGCTGACTGCCTCAGCTGCCTTTTCCGCATTCTGTGTGCCGCTTCCGGCTCCGGTGCCGCTTCCGCAGCCCGCCAGAAGAGCGCCCGCCAATGCAGACGCCAACAGGATCGCTGTCAATTTCTTTTTCATCTTGTCCTCCTGTTTTTGCCGGAGAATGATTTCAAAACATTTTCCGGGATAATGCCCGCAGCCATGGGCTCTCGCTGACTGCCATACAGAAAATATCTGAAAATCCTTCTCCTTTTTGTTGCCTGTGTCTTTCCGGTAAAATGCAGCTGTTTTTGAACACCGGCTGCAGGTGTTTTTTTCGGAAGCCGCAATGAACAACCGTATTCTGCGGCTCCCGAAAATAGACAAAAAGCGGCTGGAGAATGCCGCCTTTTATCAATATTCATCACGTTAAAAACCGGGGATTTTTAACAGAGCTGACATAACAGATATGGAAGATCAAAAAAGGGGCATTTCGTTATACAAAAAACGAAAATGCCCCCGCATATTCCCTCAATTGCGGCCAAAGCATCACATCCGCAATCATGTCTGAATAAAACAACGCGTTGTTCCCACCGAACAGAGCATTCTGCCGGCATCTGCAGCAAGTATCCTGGCTTGGCTTCATCCTCCGTCCCGTCTTCCCGGAAAGATCCACAATCTGTTCCAGTGACTCCTGCGGCTTAAAAAGCCGCGGGCAGGGACTTTGTCTGCCTCACAGTAGCGGGGGCTGCTCCGGTTTTGAACCGGATTCCTTGTCAGGCTCCTAAGAGCACTGCAGATGCTTTTTAATTATGTTTGTTGAAGCTACGGGTATTATAGCACACATCCGGCCTGAAATTTGTAATAATTCATAAGAAATGGTAATTCCGTTACCTTTTTTTACGAATGCTGCCGGTCATATCCTCTACTGCCGATACTGTCCTTCAGGCTTTCAGGTCCGGATCGCTCCCGGCTGTCTGCTTATTTTTTATAAACGCCGTAGGTTTTGGCGATCTCCACCATGCGTCTGGCATGAGGGAAGGCATCGGGAGAGATCAGCTCGCATCCGGTCGCCAGCATGAAACCGCCGCCTTTTGCCATGGCATCGATGCTGGCCTTGCATTCTTCCTCTAGTTTCTCGGGTGTTCCAACGGTTGCGGTCGTAGGAGCGACACAGCCGATCAGAGTTGTCACATCGCCGTATTTCTCCTTGCACTCTGCAAAATCGGCGCAGTCATCCGGCGGATACAGGA
>DGRU01000120.1 GCA_002390025.1 Lachnospiraceae bacterium UBA4380 | reverse complement strand
CAAAAACACCTCGAGTTCAGGTGGGTCTGTACAGATCAGTAACCTTTACTATTCTTCCTTTTCCCCTTCGTTATCAAAAGTCAGCGTGATGGTCTTGCCGTCTTTGCCCGGATAACTGTCCGGGAAAATTTTGCGGACCTGGGGCATGAACTCATCGGGCTTAAGGAGGGAGGGACTGTAATGGGTCAGCCACATCTGCCGCGGTCCGGCCTTTTTGGCGATCCCTGCCGCCTCGGTGAAGGTCATGTGCTTTTTCTCACGTGCCTTGGCGGCATTTTCCGGCTCGCCGTACATGCCCTCGCAGATCAGAAGATCGGCGCCCTGTGCGTATTTGACGATGTTCTCGCAGGGACGGGTATCGGTGCTGTAGACCAGGCTGAGTCCTTTGCGGGGCGGGCCCAGCACCATGTCGGGTGTCAGTACAGTGCCGTCTTCCATCTCGATCGTCTCGCCCTTCTGCAGGCGGCTCCAGAGCCTGACCGGAATCTCCCGGGCCTTTGCGCGCTCCGCATCGAACCGCCCCTTCCGGTCAAGCGTAAAGGCGTAGCCGTAGCAGGGAACATTGTGGTTGACGCGGAAGGCATGGATATGAAAATCCGGCTCGCCGGGGAGCGCGATCTCCTGCTCCCGCTCCGTAAGTTCCAGAAACTGAATTTCAAAAGGCAGCTCCGGAGCGATCACACGCAGGCTGTTCACGATGCGCCCCAGTCCTTTGGGACCCACCATCAGCACCGGCTCCGTGCGCTCCGCATTGCCCATGGTCAGCAGCATTCCCGGAAGGCCGGAGATGTGGTCGGCATGGAAATGCGTGAACAGCATCATATCGATGGGCTTGGGGCTCCATCCCCTCCTCCTGAGCGCGACCTGCGTACCTTCGCCGCAGTCCACCAGTATTCCTTTTCCGTTGAATCGGACCATCAGCGAGGTGAGATACCTGTAAGGCAGCGGCATCATTCCCCCTGTTCCGAGCAGGCAGACATCAATCATATAGTTAATTCTCTTTCTTTCCTGTTACCTGGTTTCCGGTCTCTGCCACATGATCAGGCCGTCTTCCACCGGGTCCTCATAAAAACGCGGGCGGACTCCTTCCGTGCGGAAGCCCAGGCTCTCATACAGGTTCACTGCGACAGCATTGCCGGCGCGCACCTCCAATGTAAACGCCTGCACGCCCTCTGCGCGGGCTTCGCGCATCAGAACCTCCAGCATCTTCCGCGAGATTCCGCGGCCCCGATGGGCGGGATGAACTGCGACATTACTGATATCGCCCTCTTCAAAAATCCTTTTCACGCCGCACATGCCCACGACCTTTCCGGCAGGCTCTTCCGCAGACGCAACGTCCTCAACGGCCACATAATAGGCGGCATAGGGCAGCAGCAGAGCGGCCTTGAAGATGCTTTTGGTCCAGGGGCGGGAAAAGGCAATCTTTTCTATTTCAACAACCTGCGGGATATCCTCCTCCCGCATGCGCCGTATGGTATAAGACATTTTCGCTCCAGTCTCTTCTATGCATAATGGCATCACGCATAATGATGGCATTGCGCATAGCGGCATAACAGGCATAGCATAATAGGCATAATGTCATTCTATGCCTGATGACATTGTGAAAACATAACAAAGGGCATAAAGAAGTATTATTTGTCCAGAAGGAGCGAGAAGCTGCGGCGCTCGCTGTGCTCCTGCTCGGCCTGGGCCAGGCGCAGATACTCGGGCCGGAAGTCGTCCGCAGAGATCATGCAGGCATCCCCTTTTTCCCGGTAATAAGCCCATGCCAGGGCAGCGACCGCGGCTGCGCGCTGACGGTCCACATGGGCGGGCGCAAAGGAATAGGGCACCTTTATGAGTCCGTAAAGGGCCTCCCGGCTCACCGGAACGCCGTCTCCCAGAAAGACCACCGACCTGCCGCGGGCATTGAGATCTTCTGCGATCTCGCTGACGGGAATGACGCACTGAGGGCGCACTGTGGAGAAGCGCAGGCCCTCCGGGCCTTCTCCGCTGCGGATCCACTCGTAAATACCGGTGTATACCTGCTGGCGGCGCGCATCCATCAGAGGACAGATCAGACTGTCCGCCGCATACAGATTGTATGCGATGGAATCCACTGTCGGAACCGGAATGATGGGCCTGTCCATGGCCAGGGCGGCGCCCTTTGCAGTTGCCGCTCCGATCCGCAGTCCCGTAAAGGATCCGGGCCCCTTTGCAATGGCGATGGCATCCACTGTCCCAAGATCCAGATCCAGCATACGCTTTATCTCATCCATCATGGGGACAAGGCTCTGGGCATGTTTCTTTTTATATTGGATATTGTAGTCCGCGATCAGAAGGCCGTCCTCAAGAACCGCACAGCCTGCCACCGGACCCGAAGCTTCGATTGCCAGTATTTTCATATTTTTCCTCTTTCCGGCCATGCCGGAGCACTTCAGTGTGCAGGCCCTGCCGCTTTGCCTCTTTACCGCTGCCCGGAGCGGCGCCTGAAGCGTTTTTGTCCTGCTCCTGCCGGGTCTGCAGGCAAGAATCTAACATCCCCTGCTGTCCCTGTCAAGCTTCCGACCTGCGCCGCACGGTGATCCTGCGGTAATCCAGTCCCTTGTCCAGATCCTTTTCGATAAAGACGACAATGACATCCTCCGGGAGGAGTTCCTCGATCCTCCCCGCCCACTCGATCAGGCAGACACCGTCGCCGTCAATGTATTCGTCGAATCCGATCTCCTCCATCTCTTCGGGTTCTTCGATCCGGTAGACATCGAAGTGATAGAGGGGAATCCTTCCCTCCTCATAGATCTGCAGAATGGTAAAGGTCGGACTGTTCACCGGCTCGTCGATCCCCAGGCCCTCTGCAAAGCCCTTGGTAAAGACTGTTTTGCCCACGCCCAGATCGCCGATCAGGGCATAGACCTCTCCCGCTGCCGCGGCTTTTCCCAGCTCTTTTCCTGTCCGGAAAGTTTCTTCCGGTCCTGTTGTTTCATACACCTTTTTCATAATCGACATACCTTTTTCATAATCGACATAATTGAACAATCCCTTCCTGCTGCGGAGCAGGCCGGTCCGGGCAGGAGATTTCCTTCCGACCCGCACGCGCGGGTATGCCTCGAGTTTAAACGCTTCCGAAACCGCACTGTAACCTTCCGTCCCGCACGCGCGGGTATGCTCGCAGAGCGTTTTTGATTATCAACGAACAAAAACCTCCTCCCGCTGCCGCGCCTGCAGCTGTCGAGAGGAGGAAATTACACTGATGCAGGCTGCGGAAACATACCGCAGATCAGATCATCAGGCACATCATCACAGTTTTTCTATCTTGTCAATCCTTCTCTGATGGCGTTCGCCCTGGGAAAACTCCGTGGATAAAAAGGTATCCACGATGTCCATGGCAACAAACTCCCCGACCATGCCTGCGCCGATGGCAAGGACATTTGCGTCGTTGTGCTCACGGGTCAGGCGGGCAGTGGTCGAATTGTGGCAGAGCGCGCAACGGATGCCGCGGACCTTGTTGGCGGTGATGGAAATGCCGATACCGGTGGTGCAGATCACAATGCCTTTCTCGCACTCGCCTGAGGCGACAGCCTCTGCGACAGCGCGGCCGAAATCGGGATAATCACAGGAATCGAGGCTGTAGGTACCGAAATCCCTGCACTCTATTCCCTGCTCCTTCAGGTGGGCGATCACCTTTGCCTTGAGTTCAAATCCGCCGTGGTCAGAACCGATTGCAATCATTTTTGTTCCCTCCCTTTTCTTTTTTCTCTTCCTTTTATTTTCTCTTTTTCAAGACCCGCTGGCGAGTCCTGCGACCATGCCGGACATGGAATCATGCCTGCGGGATGCCCGTAAGGGCATCATCTTCCGCACCGCACACGCGGGCATCTTACTCCCTCTTTGTAAAACAGAACAGCGACGGCATCTGCACAGGTTCTGTCAAAGACAAATCCCCGGAACGGCTGGATCACACAGCCGCGCCGGGGAAAAAATCCTGTTCCTTATCTGACCAGCATTCACTGTTTTCAGTCCAAGAACAAACTACCATCATCTCTGCCGCTTGTCAACCGTTGCGGGCACTCGACCCCTCGGACATGGTGCGTCCGTACTTGATGATGGGGCTGACATTTTTGTAGATCAGCATGGTCAGGATAGAGATTCCGACACCCTTGATGATGTTGATCGGTGCGACCATGAGGACTACAAAGGTGGTCAGGTCTTTGACACGGGGATTGATGGCGCTGCCCATGCCCAGGATCACGTCAAGCGGCATGCCGAAGAGTTTTGAAAAGGCAGGCAGAAGATAGACTGCATTGAACCAGGTTCCGAATACGGTCATGACCAGTGTGCCGACAACACAGCCTATGATCGCAGTCTTCTTGGTCTTATGGAACTGGTAAATGATCGAAGCGGGCAGGACCAGCATGCAGCCGATCAGGAAGTTTGCCAGATCGCCGACAAAGGCGGTTGAAGTGCCCTTGATCACCAGCTTGACGAGTTCCTTGATGAATTCCACCAGGACACCTGCGACCGGCCCGAAGGCAAATCCGGCGATCATGGCGGGAAGCTCGGAGAAGTCCAGCTTATAGAACTCAGGTGCAATCACCGGGATGGAAAAATCGAAGCAGTAGAGGATACCGGAAAGAGCGGAGAACATACCGATCATGACGATTTTGCGCGTTGCCAGGATTCTCTCGGTCCCGCCGCTTCTGGCACGTGCGGCGCGCTCAAACAGGTATGCCACAAGGACAAGTCCCACGACCGCTACAAGGCAGACGCCCAGGAAACTTCCGTTTTCCTTCACTGCCTGCATTAATCCGTTTCCCATGATGATACTCCTTTCCGGCCTGCCGGGCCCGGGAAACTGTCAATTCCATTTCTCCGTTTTCTTATCAGCCGACCCTGAACTGGAATTTACGCTTTTCTTCTTCCGTGTCTATCGTCTCGATCTCGGCGCCCAGGTGCCGGAGCTTGTCCGGGAAATCCTCGTATCCGCGCTCGATGTAGTGGATATCGTAAACTTCTGAAATGCCCTCTGCTGCAAGCGCTGCAATGACAAGGGCTGCGCCGGCGCGAAGATCAGGAGAACTGAGGTTGGCACCGGTGTATTTTTCCACGCCGTCGATAATGGCGGTATTGCCTTCGACCTTGATATGTGCGCCCATCTTGGTGAGCTCGTCTACATATTTGAAGCGGTTTTCAAAAATACTCTCAGTGATAATACTGACACTGCGGGAGAGTCCCAGAAGCACCGTGATCTGCGGCTGCATATCTGTGGGGAATCCCGGATAGGGAAGTGTCTTGACATTGGTCGGGCCCAGACGTCTGGTCGCAACAACGCGCACCTCGTCATCGGACTCATGGATCTGACATCCGATCTCAAGAAGCTTGGCGGAGAGAGACTCCAGATGCTTGGGGATAACGTTTTTGATCACCACGTCGCCTCTTGTAGCTGCCGCGGCAAACATAAAGGTGCCCGCCTCGATCTGGTCGGGAATAATGGAATAGTTGGTCCCGTGCAGCTTCTGAACGCCCTTGATGCGGATCACATCCGTGCCGGCGCCCTTGATGCTGGCTCCCATGCTGTTGAGGAAGTTGGCAGTGTCGACGACGTGCGGCTCTTTCGCGGCATTCTCAATAATCGTAACGCCCTGGGCCAAGGCAGAAGCCATCATGATATTGATGGTCGCTCCCACAGAGACGACGTCCATGTAGATGTGTGATCCGTGCAGCACATCCGCCTCGGCGATAACCATTCCGGGAGGCGCCAGGCGCACATCCGCACCCAGTGCGCGGAAGCCCTTGATATGCTGGTCGATCGGACGCAGTCCGATATTACATCCGCCCGGCAGTGCCACCGCCGCGCGGCGGTGCTTGCCCAGAAGCGACCCGATCAGGTAATAGGATCCTCTGATCTTGCGCACATAATCGTTGTCCACGATGGCGTCTCTGTTGATCCCGGAACCGTTGATCCGGTAACAGTGGCGGTCAATCTTCTCGACGTGTGCGCCGATCGACTGAATCGCGCGCAGAATCGCGCGGATATCGCTGACATCAGGTATATTCTCGATTGTAACAGTCTCGTTGGTCATCACAGAGGCAGCCAGAATGCCCAGAGCTGCATTTTTGGCACCTGCAATTTCCACTTCACCGCTCAGGGGATTTCCCCCTTTCACAATATAATGTTCCATCTAAGCCCCTTTGACCGGTCATCTGCCGTCTGTTTCCGGGATGTCTCTTTCCGTGCATCCCGGGAATATCCGGTTATGGACCGCGTTCATTTGCTGTTTTTCTTCCGCCGTGTATCTTTTCTGTCTGCCGCACGGCCGGAAGATGGTTTTTTTCGCCCTGCGGCGCTTTCTGCACTGCGGACGGCGGCTCTTCTCCTGTTTCCCCCGTCCTTTTTCCTGACAGAGAATCCAAAAGTTCCGAGCTTTTCCCCCAGTGAGAGGTAGGATCCGTGCACATAGGCCACCAGGCCGGCATCCTCGAGGACAAAGCGTCCCTTCTCATCCAGGTACTTCTCGTCCACGGAAACCTGCACGACCCTGGCCAGGAACAGGTCATGCGTTCCCAGATGTTCAATGCCGGTCACAAGGCACTCCAGGCACACCGGACTCTCTCCGATGGACGGTGCCTTGACTTTTGCGGACGGAAGCTTGGTCAGCTGCAGATATTCAAACTTGTCCACGTCCCTTCCGGAACGCACACCGCAGAAGTCTGCCGCGTAGGTCAGATCCTCTGTGGTGAGGTTAATCACAAATTCACCTGTCCGGGCAATCACATCGTGTGAATACCTCTCCGGACGGATCGACACGGAGACCATCACCGGATCACTGCAGATCGTGCCCGCCCAGGCCGCCGTCATTATGTTGCTTCGTCCCTCCTCATCCGCACAGCTGATCATCACAGCAGGTACCGGATAGAGCATGTTGGAGGGCCGCCAGTATTGTCTAGCCATAATAAACTGAATAGAAAAGCACAAAAAACATCAGTGCATACTCAGGAACATGCTGAGCAGTCCGACGCCTTCGAGAAGCTGGATGGCAAGCACTGCGACCATCATGCCGAAAGTGACCTTCCGCATGAACTTCTCGGCAGGGTCCGGTTTTACAGCTTCCTGCATGGCATCCAGCTGCGCGCGCAGCTCCTGGGTCTGTTTGCCGAGCTCCGCGATCATGGACGCCTGTATATTCCTGTATACCCTGACGTTTTCCTTATGATTAAAATCATCAGACTGCTGCTGCAGAGTCGTCACATGATCCTGCGTCTTCTGCAGAGCGGCCAGAACTGTTTCCTGTGAACCGGTCACTGCAGAGGCAAGGCCGTCCTGCAGTGCCTTTGTATCCATATCCTGCAACGAAGAAAGCTTCTCTGTGATCCGCTCATTGTTCTCCTCAAGGAGCCTGCGAATCTCATCTGTCTGCGAACGGTTCATGAACTGAAGCTTCTGCACCAGCTCATTGTTCCGGTCATACAGATCCCGGAGCTGTTCGATCACCTGGGTATAGTCACTGACTTCCTCTCTGAGTCTGTTCGTACGTGCAGCTTCCGCCGCGCCGTTTGCCCGAATGAGCTCATCGGGATTATTCAGATCCATAATGGGGATCGTATTGCGCATCACTGCCCTCCGATCATTATTTCCGGCGCCGCAGGCCGGGCACATACAGGCAAATACAAAACACATGTTCCCGTAAATTGTGCCGATGACTGCTCCGCCATCAATATCTGGTAGATAGATATGGGGATTACCCATATGATACCATCATCTGTTCCCATTTACAATTGAGAACAGACGAGCTTGCCATTTTCAGACTTTAGTGCCAAATAACAGAAGTTTTTACCCACGTTACCGTTCGACTGCTTCACTGTGCAAGCAGGCGGATCAGCTCCGGAAGCTGTGCCGCAAGCATTCTGTGGACGTGAGCATAACGTGTAATATTCCGCAGAGATCTTTCTCCTTTTTCGGCGAGAAAGAGGGGATAGATCTGCTCTGCCGCCTGGTCCATTCCCAGGAAGGAGGCATCCGACAGGTTCTCGGGCCACAGGCTTACTCCCTCATTGAGGGCGGTGCGGCGGTCTTTCTCCAGACTGCAGAGCGCTCTTCCGCGCTCCGCCGCCATCCTGAAGGCGCCGAACTCACCCCGGCGGAGGAAGGCGGAAAGCTGGGCGAGTTCCGCCGCAGCAAACATGGGAAATCCGAAGACCCTCATGGGCACAGGGATATTTTTGTAAAAGACATACAGGCTGTTGCCGGCCGCAAGCTGACGGCGGAAGGTTCCGGAAGCTGCTGCACTGCAGGTTCCTTCCCCTTTGGCTTTTCCGGAAGCTGTCCGTATATGCGCACCCGGCACCCTGACGGTTTTCCATCCGGCCAGTGCTGCGCGAAGGCTCAGGTCGAAGGCCTCCAGGCCGTCAAAATGCCGCTCGTCCAGCCATCCGATCTCTTCGAGTGTCCGCATGCGGTACATGGCGCATCCATCCGGCACCGCGATCATCTCCGCGGCAGGACCCTGTCTGTGCTTTCCCGCGGCAAGCTCGGGGAAAAAGATTCCCTCATCGCCGCGGATCCGGCCGCGCCCTCTGCTTTCTGTCCCTGTCCCGCCTCCTGCAGACATGCTCTTTGCATTGTCACAGCAGGTGGGAACAGCGCAGAAAACACTGCTCTCCATCGCTTGCAGAAGCCCGGCGATACACCTTCTGCCGATCTGCAGGCCCATGTCGGGGCGGATCAGGAAGGCATACTCTGTCTGCACCAGACGCAGCCCCGCATTGGCCGCATGGGCATATCCGGTGTGGGCGGACAGCGGCAGGTATGTTACATGGGGCCATTCTTCCAGGATCATCTGCCGGGTCCCGTCATCGGAACCGTCATCCACAACTATGATCCCGGGAATATAACTGCTCCTGCTGAGCGCCGACAGGCATTTTTTCAGCTCCCGCCGGCAGTTCCTGGCAGGCAGAACTGCTGTTACTCTCTTCATCTATTATCCTGTTAATATTATCCTGTTAAGCTTCTGTGTGGGAATTTATGAATGATCAGGTGCGCACAACACGCTTGAGCGTCGGGTTCCAGACAATCGTATAGCCCATCTCGCGCACACGCGCGCAGAACTCGCGGCTCAGCTTCCTGAGATTTTCATCGGCATACATGACATGACCGTCATAGGAACAGCCGAAGACTTCTTCATACAGACTGTAGAGTTCCTCACGGATCTTCATACAGCGGACATCCACAGCCCAGGCATTCTGCACCGTCTGCGCGATCATGCGGGGGCCCCCTTCGACCTCATCCCATCCCTCGAACAGGATATTGCCTCGTTCGTCCTGCATGCCGCCGACAATCCTGTGCTTTTCGTCGAGGACCTTTCCGCCGACGGCGCCGACCATCTTTCTGGCAGCAAAAATATCCGGTATGTATTCAATCTCCATGATCCCGGCCGAACGGGAAGGCCGGACCGCGGCGCGGACCTTTCTGATCCGGAAATACTCCTCCAGCGCCCGCTTCCTGGCGTCCATGACTTCTGCCGGCAGGTTTCCCTTCTGATATACATGGCAGAGGACCCGGGAAATATGATGAATCCCCGATTTGGGCGCCCTCAGCACAAAATCATATTCCGGGGCATCATCATACTCCTCCCGGAACCTGAGCGCCAGAAAAAGGGAGCGCCGCACGATCAGAACTCTCGAAATATAATCCGTTGCGTACAAATAGTCAATACTGAAATCCGGTTTAAACCAGGGATCCGTAAAATGTTTTCCGCGAAGATCACGCCGGTCTTCGTCCGTATAGAGGATCTCGGCGTCCGTCTGCATGATCGCCAGAGCCATCTCAAAGAGCGCGTCCCTGGTCAGAAGGTCCCCGCACTCCATCCGGAAAATATAATCTCCGGCGGCCTGTGAGGCGGCCCTGTTGACCACTCCTGCCAGGCCCTTGTCGTCGGAAACATCCAGATAGTGGAGCCTGTCTTCGCGGTACCATGCGATCACATCCCGCACCTGGTCCGAGATTCCCCGGTCCAGGATATACAGTTCATACTCACCGTAGGTCTGCTCCAGCACGGAATTGAGTGTGGCGCGGAAAAGCCTCAGATCCGGCTCGCGCACCGCCATGAAAATAGAGATGAGCGGCAGCCTGGCATCGCTGTGCAGGTAAAAAGAGGATCCCAGGACCGACTCGGGCGGTTCTCCCTCGCGCATCCTCTCCGAGATCGTCTCCTGCATCAGAAGGACATCCTCCTGCGGTTCCTCGTACACGTAGGGCTCGCGGCCGTTCCGTGTTGCAGCGCGCACGGCAGCAGCACGGATCTGCTCCGCACTCTTTATTCCCGCTGCTGCTATTTTATTTCGAATAGTACCGATCGGGGCCATGCCTCTACCTCTTGGAGATAATCGTTTCTGTATCCCGGTTTTTATGTCAGTGTCCCGCAGCACAAAGATCCATCACAAAAAACTGCGTGCTGCCCTGCTCACTTATTCTCGGCCGCTGTTTTATTCCTCTATGGTCAGTGACGGCAGGAACCTGGATTCGTTTCCGTCCTGGGTCAGATATTTGTGATAATAAGGATCCGTTCCGTCCAGCATGGGATGAAGCCTTCGCAGAGTTTCCAGTTCCGCAGGCCTGTTTTTCTCACGCTCTTCCAGCGTCTCCAGATTCTCCTTGGAGACCGGATCGTAGTAATACAGGTACATATTGTTGCGGACTACGTTGTAGTATCCCTTTTCAAAGACGCGGTAGCAGAAGTCCACATTCGTAAAGATATCCGGAAAATGTTCCTCGTCAAATCCGCCGACCTCGCCGAATACATCCGAGCGGATCATGATGCAGGCGCCCGAGACTGCCAGCACGTTGCGGACACCCTTGTTAAAGCCGTAATACCAGACCTCATCATTGCGCTTGTACTGTAGTTTGTAGACAGGTCCGTCCGCCACGGAAACGATGCCTGCGTGCTGGATCACGTTGGAGCTGGGATACAGAAGCTTTACGCCGACTGCACCCACATAAGGGAGCTTGGCCTTCTCTGACAGATGAGACAGCCAGGCATCCTTGCGCACAACGACATCGTCGTGAAGGAACAGCAGCATCTCGCCGTTGGCGCAGGCAGCGCCCATATTGTTCATGCGGGCCATGTTAAAGGGCATTTCCTGATAAATATATTTTGCGGATATATCGCCTTCGTTGATCTCATCGACAAGCGCCTGGGTCTTCCTGCGGTTTTCTTCATTACTGCCGTTATCCACAATGAGCAGTTCATAGGGCACAGTGGTGTGCTCCATGATGGAGTATACACAGCGGGAGAGCAGTTCCGGATTGTCCTTGCTGGGAATGACGATGCTGATCAGACGTGTATGTGCCTTCGCCGCATTGTAGCGGCCTGTCAGGGAATCCCCGATCAGGTCGGCATCCCAGTCCTCGGGCTTTGAATCCGCATGGAAGAGGATCTCGGGAATGTGTCCGACCGGCATATTTCCTTTGCGCCGCTTTGAAAAGCCCTCATCCGCCTGGGCAATCTTGAGGCAGAGCTTGCCGTAGATCCATGAGCGCAGGGAGGTATCGGGCTCCGAACGTCTCGCCTCCTGCTCCTCGACCGCATCCTCCAGGATCCTGGCTTCGGGCTCAAACTCCTGTGCAGTGTGCTTCCCGGGATTGATCAGCGCCAGCGCCGATGAGCGCAGGGCAAATACACTTCCGAAATAGAAGGTGCACAAAAAGGTATCCGGCGACCAGTCAGCCTTGAACCAGGGGCTGATGTATACCCCCTCCGAAAACTGATCTTCATCTCCGTAGAGCATATTGATCTTGGGATTTTCAGCAAAAAAGTCACGGATCAGCCGAAGGGCGTGCACGGACAGCTCTCCGTCGTCATCGCAGGCGACCAGAATGTCCGGCTTTGATTCCTCGGACAGAATATAGTTTTTCAAATGCGAGTAACGCACGACTTCAACAGACAGTCCTGCTCCCGGCCCTTCGCCCTGAGCGGAAAGGTCCGCGCCTAATTTTTCCTGATGATGCAGGTACCAGTCGTGATAAGATTTTGCCTTCATGGCATGCAGCTCCCCGCCGGAACAGATCTTTTTGCGTCTTCTCCAGCTTTTTTAAGATAAAAACACGGGCAGCAGCGCGGCCGTTTTGCATGTCTGTACAAAGAGTCCGCCTCCTGCTCGTGAAAATCGACAGTTATATATAGAGTAGCATTTTTTATCCTCTTGTACAACCGATTTCCCCCAAAAGACCGCCTGTCCCCCGGCATTGCGCGGGCAGAGCCGCCTCCCGGCGCCGGCAGGTATACAAACGGCAGATCTGTTCTTATCTCAGAAGCAGACCTCAAAAGCCTCAAAAGCAGCCGGGCGGACCGGGGACTTTTCATTGACATGATGCAAAAAAACCGATATAGTTTTATTTGGGAATATTGTCTGATTCTTGTGCGCTTTTTGTCCGAAACTATGGCATTTTGTCCATAAAATGCCCGATTTCCCGGACAGAGACATCGCATGAACCATCGGCAATGATCAGAGTAAACAAGCAGGGTTTACAGCTCTGCCGCAACAAGCAATATCATTAATATAAAGAAAGCAGGTGCAAAGTATGTATCAGGATGAGTACAAACGCTGGCTGGAAGCTGATCTGATTGACTGTGACCTCAAGACCGAACTGCAGAACATTGCAGGAGATGACGATGCCATCAAAGAGCGCTTTGCGATCGCGCTGTCCTTCGGTACCGCAGGTCTTCGCGGAACTCTCGGCGCAGGCACAAACCGTATGAATATCTGGGTAGTCCGCCAGGCGACACAGGGCGTTGCCGAGTGGGTCAAGACCCAGGGCGGCAATCAGACTGTCGCCATCAGCTATGACAGCCGCCTGAAGGGCTGGAACTTCGCGCGCGACGCGGCAGGCGTCCTTGCCGCAAACGGCATCAATGTCCGTATCTATGACGAGCTGATGCCCGTCCCGGCGCTGAGCTTCGCGACCCGCTACTACAACTGCAACGC
>DGRU01000122.1 GCA_002390025.1 Lachnospiraceae bacterium UBA4380 | reverse complement strand
TCTTCCAGCTCCAGCGAGGGCACAAATCTCACTTCACTGCTCTCCCGGGCCAGGTACCTGTGGTAGAAGGGATCATTTCCCCTTCTGCCCGGATGGAGCCTGTCCAGAGCCTCCAGCTCAGCCGGCCTGTTTTTTTCACGCTGTTCCAGGGTCTCCAGATTTTCCTCAGAGACCGGGTCAAAGTAATACAGATACATATTGTTGCGTACGACATTGTAATAGCCGTTCTCATAGACGCGGTAACAGAAGTCCACATTTGTAAAAACGTCCGGGAAATTCTGCTCGTCAAAGCCGCCGGCCTCCGTAAACACATCGCGGCGGACCATGATGCAGGCCCCGGAGAGGGCCAGTACATTGCGCACACCCTTGTTGAAGCCGTGGTACCAGACCTCTCCATTGCTCTTGTACTGGAGCTTGTAGACCGGCCCGTCCTCCACGGACATGATCCCGGCGTGCTGGATGAGGTTGGAATCCGGGTACAGCAGCTTCATGCCGACCGCCCCCACATAGGGGAGCTTGGCCTTTTCGGACAGGTGGGACAGCCAGCCCGACTTGCGGATCTCAACATCATCATGGAGGAAGAGCAGCATCTCCCCGTTGGCGGCCGCCGCCCCGAGGTTGTTCATCCCTGCCATATTGAAGGGCATCTTTTTATAAATATAGGAAGCGGCCATATCGCCGTTGTTGATCTCGTCCACCAGTGCCTGTGTCCGGGCGCGGTTGTCCTCCCTGCTGCCGTTGTCGACAATGATCAGCTCGAAGGGGACATGGGCGTGCTGGATAATGGACCGGACGCAGCGCTCCAGAAGGGCCGGATTGTCCTTGCTGGGGATAATGATGCTGATCAGCCTGGTCGTGGCCGACTCGGCGCTGTAGCGGCCGGTCAGGGAATCCCTGATCAGGTCGGCGTCCCAGGGCTCCGGCTTTTTGTCTGCGTGGAAGAGGATCTCCGCTATATGACCGACCGGGAGCTCTTCGCCGCGGCGCCTGGAGAAACCTCCGTCCGCCTGGGCCACCTTGAGGCAGAGCTTGCCGTAGATCCAGGACCGCAGGGCCGTGTCCGGCTCGTTCCGCCTGGCTTCCTGCTCCTCGACCGCGTCCTCCAGGATCCTGGATTCGGATTCGAATTCCTGGGCTGTCCGCTTGCCGGGGTTGATCAGTCCCAGCGTGGAGGACCGGATGGCAAAGATACTTCCGAAATAGAAGGTCGATAAAAAAGTATCCGGCGACCAGTCCGCCTTGAACCAGGGATTGACAAAGGCCCCGTCCGCGACCTGGTCCTCGTCTCCGTAGACCATGTTGATCCTGGGATTTTCCAGGAAAAAGTCACATATCAGCTGAACGGCATAGTCCGTCAGATGACCGTCGTCGTCACAGGCGATCAGGATATCCGGCTGGCTCTCCCCCGACAGGATATAGTTTTTCAGATGGGAATAGGTCACAACCTCAACGGAAAGGCTGGCGCCCTCCCCGCTTTCCTCCTGGGACTTACTGTGCTTTTTGGCGAGCTCCGCGGTCAGATACTCCTGGTGCCGCAGAAACCATTCATGATATGACTTTGCCTTCATGGCATGCTGCTCCTGACTAAGTTGTGGTTGATTTGTTTCCGGATCCGTCTCTCATCTTAAGACGTCCTTTTCCATACCTTATAGAGTAGCATTTTTTTACATTTTCCACAATGGATTCTTGAATTCCCGCAAAACAGCATCCGGCGTCTGATCAGCTGTTTTCCCTCAGAGTCTGCTTCTTTGCATACTTCCTTTTTGACCTGAAAACAGGGAGTTCCGACAGGATCAGAAGCAGCAGGGCCGCAGCGGAGATCATGGCTCCCGCCCGGAATCCCTTCGGGTGATAGACCAGATCAACAGAATGACTGCCTTCCGGTACGGTGAACGCAAGAAAACATCCTGCATTTTCCTGTGTGCTGATCTTTTTTCCGTCTACAGTCACTTTCCATGCGCTGTCATAAGGAATTGTCGTTGTGTAGACCGTTTCAGCCGGATCGTTCAGAGCCATCCGCAGATGGGAGCTTGAGAGCTCTGTGATCTCACAGTTCTGCCTTTCCCTGATCTGCTGAACATAGTCGGACACAACCTCCTCCCGCTGTTTAAACAGAAAAACTTCTCTTGAGGGGATCTTGTGTTCAGCGCTCAATTCCACCTTCAGAAGGCCGTCGGAATCAGGCTCCCCGACGCGATAGATCTCCTGAGCAGTCGTATATTTGATTTCCTGTTCTCCTCCGGAATTCCTGACATTGACACTCATCTCCTGGATCGGAAGCTGGATATAGACCTTGCTGTCTCCGGAGTCCTGAACGGTATATTCTATGTTGTGGGAAGCCTTGTCCTTATCGATCTCAAATGGAACCGGCTCGAAGATCTTCCCCTGCACCGTGTCCTCAGGCAGGAAGCTTTCAAAAAACTTGTTCTGATATTCAAAATCATTCAGATCCTCACAGGCATCGATCAGGTGGTCGACCGAAAAAATAAGAGGAAGCGCGTCGTTATTTTTATAGACGTACTGATCCCCCTGTTTCCCGAGGGAGCGGAACTTTTTCCCGTAGAATTCATTGTCGGAGAGCAGGTAATGATAGCCCAGCAGATTGTCCGTGCTTCTGGGAGCCTGCAGGGTATATTCACACCACAGGGCCCTGTAGGCAAGCCCAAGCCTTCTGGCCGCTTTCAGCTTCTCCATGTCGATGGTGGACGCGTAGACGGCAGTCCCCGCGTAATCAAACTGGCAGGCCTCACACCGCCCCCAGGTATTGTCGTTTCCGATCCTGGCAACCGTCCGGTCCGGGAGGTTCTGCTTGACCGCCTCATAAGTGTGGAGTCTGGAGAAATATGCCTGCACAGAAGTCTTCTGGAGCGGCGACTGCAGGAGGATAAAGGCGTTGCTTCCGGAATTCAGCAGGACCAGCAGGACCAGCCCCGCTGTTGCCGCAGTCTTCGGAAGCGCCTTCTTTGTACAGTAAAAAATGAGAAGAAGAGCCCCCGCAAGACTCAGGGCAATATCGCAGTAGAATATTTTCGCGTCAAAGTGCAGCCTGTTTGACCTGTCGATCCCGAAGACCAGGAAAGTCAGAAGCAGGAACAGGATCTCCGAGACCACGAGGATCCTCCAGTTTCGGGAAAGCGCTGTCAGAGACCGATAGGCGATCAGGAGCAGCAGGAAACTGAAAATGAAGGAATATCTGTAGTTAAACCAGAAATTGACCGAAAATCCATGCCAGATGATAGTGAAAAAGCTGACCGCAAAAGAGCATACAAATACCGCGGTCAGAAGCAGGGACAGAACCTTTTCCCGCAGGCGGATCTTCCGGTTCAGGAAATACGCAAACAGCAGGAGAAAGGGGATGATGCCGATAAAAGTCACAGGGAGATTGTCTGCGCTGTCTCTGGGCAGAACAGAGGCTGTATAAAATGTGGAGACAAAATCCGCGGCGGAGAAATTGATCTTCATACTGCGCAGCATCTGGACGAGGCTCTGCTTTCTGTTTTCAGGCAGAGCCATGATGGTGGGAACAAACAGCACCACCGACAGGGCCACGCCCCACAGGGAGGAGACCAGATAGGTCCCGAATGTAGTGAAAAGCCTCCTGAAGCTGAACGGCTCCGCGGAATCAATGTAGAGACAGTAAGCAGCATAGCAGATGCCGCTCGCAAGACAGATCATATAGCCGGTGTAAAAATTCGCGAGAATCGCAAGCCCGATCGCAATGATATAGAGGGCCTTTTTTTTCTCATATAAGAGCTTTTTCAGGCCAAGTATCACTAAAGGAAGGAGACCTGCGCCGTCCAGCCAGGAAAGATTCCATGCATAAAAAACAACGTATCCGGTATAGGCATACGCCGTCGAGAAGAGACCCTTTTCCATTGCATGATCCCGGTCAAAGGAATCGAGCAGCAGGCAAAAGGACAGCGAGATGAAGAGGACCTTCAGCAGGGTGATCACCTGCATGCCCAGGATCAGATCATTCCGGAAAAAAACCAGGAGAAGATTAAAGGGGCTCGAGGCATAGTAGCCGTATGTGCTCAGCATGCCGTCTCCGAGGCCGATCCCCCATGAGTATAAAAGATTGCTTTTTGAAAAGAATGAATTCTGCAGATATCCGTAAAAGCCGTAATACTGGTCTGCATCCAGATAGCGGAAATAGTGGTCTCCGAAGGGGTACAGCCCGATCTTCCATGTCAGAAAAAGAGCAATGACCAGCGTAAACAGAACAGCATAAAATGAAGCGCTTAAATGATAACGTCGCTTATGTCCCATACCAACCTCCTCGACTGACGGGAACAGGGGATACCTTATTTCCTGCGGGTGAAATGAAAAAGCTTTTTCCCATGCCCTATAGAGTAGCATTTTTTCGCCTTTTCCACAATGGATACCCCAAGACCCGGAAAGCCGGCTGCAATGCGCGTCCGCCCATATGCCAATTGACATGAGGGGGAAAAAACTATATAGTTTACTTTAGAGAAATTGCCGGATTCCCGTGCGGTTTTTCTCGAAAAGTATAGCATTTTGACCATTTTTTTCAAGAAAGCAGGTGCAAACTATGTATCAGGATGAATACAAACGCTGGCTGGAAGCTGATCTGATCGACTGTGACCTCCACACGGAGCTGCAGAGCATTGAGGGCGATGACAACGCCATCAAGGAGCGCTTCGCGATCGCGCTTTCCTTCGGAACCGCCGGTCTGCGCGGAACACTCGGCGCAGGCACCAACCGCATGAATATCTGGGTCGTCCGTCAGGCGACGCAGGGTGTCGCGGAATGGGTCAAGACCCAGGGCGGCACGCAGACAGTCGCGATCTCCTATGACAGCCGTCTCAAGGGCTGGAACTTCGCCCGTGACGCGGCTGGAGTCCTCGCGGCCAACGGCATCAATGTCCGCATCTATGACGAGCTGATGCCCGTCCCGGCACTGAGTTTTGCCACCCGCTATTACAACTGCAACGCCGGCATCATGATCACCGCCTCCCACAACCCCGCCAAATACAACGGCTTCAAGGCCTACGGCCCCGACGGCTGCCAGATGACAGACGACGCGGCGGCGGTCGTCTATGACGCGATCCAGAAGACCGACGTCCTGACCGGCGCCAACTACATCTCCTTCGCGGAAGGCGTCGAGAGAGGCCTGATCAAATTCGTCGGCGAGGACTGCAAAAACGCCCTCTATGAGGCCATCGAGGCCCGCCAGGTCCGCCCGGGCCTGTGCAGGACAGCCGGCCTCAAGCTGGTCTACTCCCCGCTCAACGGCACCGGCCTCGTGCCCGTGACCCACATCCTGGGCGACATGGGCATCACCGACATCACCATCGTCCCCGAGCAGGAATACCCCAACGGCTACTTCACCACCTGCCCTTACCCCAACCCCGAGATCTTCGCGGCTCTGGAAAAGGGCCTGGAGCTGGCCAAGGAAGTCGGCGCCGACCTCATGCTGGCGACCGACCCCGACGCTGACCGCGTCGGCATCGCCATGAAGTGCCCGGACGGCTCCTACGAGCTGGTCTCCGGCAACGAGATGGGCGCCCTGCTGCTCGACTACATCTGCGCGGGCCGCATTGAAAAGGGCACCATGCCCGAGAAGCCCGTCGCCGTCATGTCCATCGTCTCCACCCCTCTGGCCGAGAAGATCGCCGAGCACTACGGCGTCGAACTCCGCCAGACCCTGACCGGCTTCAAGTGGATCGGCGACCAGATCGCCCAGCT
>DGRU01000091.1 GCA_002390025.1 Lachnospiraceae bacterium UBA4380 | reverse complement strand
CCGGGCTGCAGACAGTTCGGTCCGGCTCTTCATGGAAGCAGCTCTGAAAAGACCAAAAAGGTTATCTGTACAGACCCACCCGAACTCGAGGTGTTTTTGCGTGGTTTCCAACGCAAAAACCCGAGTTAAACGGCGTTCGCCCCATTCGCGGAGCGAATTTAGCATGGGCGAACGCAAGTTACTGTCACGCCCCTCGAGAGGGCGTGAACAGTAACCCGTCCCCCGTCTCCTCCGAGGTATTTTTCGCGCGTTTTTCAATTCAGATGGGATCGGTCTGCGTCCTCAGCCACCGGCGTTCCTCCTCGTTCAGAAGAGGGGCGATCTCGGCATAGACACGGGCGTGATAGCTGTTCAAAACGCCGCGGGTCTGAGGAGTCAGAAAGGCCGGATCGATCAGCGCACGGTCCAGCGGAACGAGGGTCAGAGGACTGAAGCGCAGGAATCTGCCGTCCCCATTCTTTGCCGCCTCGACCACTTCCAGGATGGTCTCGATGCGGATCCCGTACTCTCCCTCAATATAGACGCCGGGCTCGTCCGAGACGATCATGCCGGTTTCCAGAACAGCTTCCGCCATGCCTTCGGCAAAACGCCAGCGGATGTTCTGCGGTCCCTCATGTACGCCCAGAAGATAGCCGATGCCGTGTCCCGTGCCGCACTTGTAATCGACAAAAGTGCTCCACAGGGGCTGTCTGGCCAGAATATCCACATTTCTTCCCGTGCAGCCGTACAAAAAGACTGCATCCATAAGCTGGAGATTGCCGACCGCAGTCAGCGTGTAATGGCGGCGCATATTCTCTGTGACAGGTCCAAGGGCCATGGTGCGGGTGACATCGGTCGTTCCGCGCAGATACTGGCCGCCGCAGTCCACAAGCAGCATGCCTTGGGGCCGGAGCCTGGCACAATCATCCTTCTTTGCGCTGTAGTGCATCATAGCGGCATTGGGTCCGTATGCGGAAATGGTCCCGAAGGACAGATCCACAAAGTCTTTGATCTCTGTGCGGAGAGAATCCATTTTCTGCGCCGCGGTGTATTCTGTCAGCGAATCCACTGTGCCGTTCTCCACATGCCTGTGGAGCCAGTAGAGGAAGCGGCAGACCGCAGCGGAATCGTCGCGGTAGGCAGCGCGTATATTTTTGAGTTCCGTCTCGTTTTTTGCCGCCTTAAAGTCCTCGACAGGGCTGCGTTTCTCTATATCGTAGTGTGTCCCGGCCTTGATGCCGGCGGCTTCTCTGCCGCGGGTCACAGCCTTCCACAGGCGGATGCTGAGATTTCCCGGATCAAACAGTACACGGCAGTCTGTCCGTGCATTGTCCGCTTCAACCGCTCCGCCGGCCGCAGCCGCCTCCCGATAGAGGCCGGGATTTTCCAGAAAAGCAGTGACGCTCTCATAGGGCTGCAGTTCCAGACCGACAGAATCCGCATATGCGCGGACCTTCCCGGTCACTTCGCTGTCCTGGATAAAGAGGATCTGGCGCTCCATGGTCACAAGTCCAAAGGCCAGGGCAACCGGCGTGCACTCCACATCGGCGCCGCGCAGGTTGAAGAGCCACATCAGATTGTCCAGCTTGCTCTCCACGTAGACCTGTGCACCTGCCTGGCTCATTTTTTCGCGCAGACGTGTGAGCTTGGATCCAGTGCTCTCGCCGCTGTACTCCTCTCCCAGCACATAGGCGGGATGAGAGGGAAGCGCCGGGCGGTCAGTCCAGATCTCCTCCGCAGGATCATACTGAGAAACAAAGCACACTTTTTTATGAGCAAGCTTTTTCTTCAGATTCCGCACCTGACGTACATTCAGGCATCCGCCGTCAAAGCCAAGCCTGCCGTTTTCGTCCATGCGGTCAGCCAGCCACTCGGATACCGTGGGGACACCTTCCTCCATCTCGCGGTAGAGATCGACGCCGGTACCCGCCAGTTCCTTTTCCGCCTGTATAAAGTAGCGGCCGTCCGTCCACAGACCCGCCTCCTCCATACCAACCACCAGGGTTCCGTTGGAACCGGAAAAGCCGCAGAAATAATGCCTGGTCTGGAAATACGGCGCTACATACTCGGAATTATGATAATCCGCCGTCGGGATCAGATAATAATCGATTCCCAGACTCTCCATCCTGCGGCGCAGCTTTTCAAGCCTTTCTCTTATGATCGTATTTATCATAGCTCAACTCCGTAATCTCACATTCCCAAAAACTTCCTCACTTCCGCCTCCATATTCTCTCTGCCGCAGACAATGTTGTGGCGGACCGGCGCTGTGCGCAGGATGTTGACTGCTTCGGGCACGGGAACACCGGCTTTTTCACTGAGGCGGTCCGCAAGTTCCAAATCAGGAAGGTCTGCAGGCTCATCGAGGGCGCGCATGACACTGTTCTCGAATTTGAAGGGACTCGCGGTGGATGCAATAACGGCAGGCGTCTGATCGCCGGTCTTTTGCCTGTAGCTGTCATAGACATATGCAGCGACAGCGGTGTGGGGATCGATCACATATGCTTCTTCTTTATAAAGCCTGCGGATGGCATCCGCAGTGTTTTCTTCATTCGCATAGCCGCCTTCAAACACAGAAAGCCCTTCCTTCATCTGCTCCGTGATGGAATAGACGCCTTTTTCTGTGAGTTCCTTCATCAGCGCCGCAGTCTTTTCTGCGCTGTCTCCGCTGATGTGGTAGATCAGGCGCTCGAGGTTGCTGGAGATCAGAATATCCATGGAAGGGGAACTGGTCAGGAGAAACTCGCGGTTGCGGTCATAGGTGCCTGTTGAGAAGAAATCGAACAGAACCTTATTGGAATTGGAGGCGCAGACCAGTTTGCCGACCGGCAGTCCCATCTTCATGCCGTAATAGGCCGCAAGAATGTTGCCGAAGTTTCCGGTGGGAACAACGATATTGATCTTGTCGCCTTCCCTGATGACACCCTCTTTGAGGAGTCTGGTATAGGCGAAAACATAATAGACGATCTGTGGGACAAGGCGGCCGATATTGATGGAGTTGGCCGACGAGAAGACAAAGCCCTTCTCAGCCATCTCTTTGCGAAGTGCAGGATCGCCAAAGATCTTCTTGACCGCACTCTGGGCGTCATCGAAGTTTCCGTAGATACCGACAACGCGGGTATTATCACCCTTCTGTGTCACCATCTGGCGCTCCTGGATGGAGGAGACCCCGTCCTTGGGGTAAAAGACCATGATCCTGGTCCCGGGGACATCCGCAAAACCGGCCATGGCAGCTTTGCCCGTATCGCCGCTGGTCGCTGTGAGAATGACGATCTCCCTCTTCTCCGCATTCTTGCGGGCAGAAGTTGTCAGAAGATGAGGAAGGATCTGCAGAGCCATATCCTTGAAAGCGATGGTAGGGCCGTGGAAAAGTTCCAGGAAATAAACCCCGTCCGCTTTGCGTACCGGAACGATCTCCTGATCATCAAAATTGCTGCCGTAGGCATTTTTGATGCATGACTTCAGTTCCTCCTCAGTAAAGTCGGTGAGCATGAGCTTCATCACTTCATAGGCAACGCCGCAGTAATCCATGGCAGACAAATCAGAAAGCTTTTTGTCCAGAGTCGGAAACTGAGTGGGTACGAAAAGTCCTCCATCTTCCGCAAGTCCCATGAGGATGGCTTTAGAAGCAGGGACCGGAAGGCTGTCTGAGCGTGTACTCTTATATAAAACCTCTTTCATTCTGATATGGACCTCTCTTTCGCAATCATTCTAATATCATAGTTTCCGAACAACCATAAACTATATCACAAATCCGCATGTAACACAAAGGGAAATATCTTAATAAAGAATGCCCGATCAATGCCGCATTTTCATGCCGGGAGGTCCAATCAGGGCCTTCTTTATAAATGCTGCTGTCTATTCTATATAAATTAAGAAATGACCGCCTTCAGAGAAACTTCGCAGCTTTCTTTTTTCCCTGATCAAAACTTTGAATTTATGCATGGCCGTCAGCGGCCATCGGCAACGATGAGCTGCATGGTTGAATAGCAAGACCGTTAGCAAGAACGTGAACAAGTTTCTTTTTTAGTTTTTTTTAATCATATACACAATTTTTTTATTAAATAAATATAAAATTTGTCGTTTTTCACTATTTCATTCTTGCCGTTATTGTTCTATACTCAGAACATAAAAGTTACGAGACCGGTATCGTAAGTCTTCCGGAAAAACATCTTACGGCGGTCTCTAATTTTTAAAAGAGTTACGAGACCGGTATCGTATGTAATCTGTTAACCTTGATCAACTTTCCGCTTTAATAATCACACTACACATGCGGTTCAAGACAGCAAATTCAGAACACTGAATCCTGAACACCGTCGGGAACTGCATCGGACGAATGACAGACAGCATATTACTTTCTGCCATGATATCAGGAACAAAATTATAAGAGGCATTTAAGAGAGGGTATGTAAAATGGGATTTTTCAGTTCTTTGGCGTGGATCATTCTCACGTTCCTGTTTTTCACT
>DGRU01000208.1 GCA_002390025.1 Lachnospiraceae bacterium UBA4380 | reverse complement strand
GGGCGTGACAGTAACTTGCGTTCGCCCATGCTAAATTCGCTCCGCGAATGGGGCGAACGCCGTTTAACTCGGGTTTTTGCGTTGGAAACCACGCAAAAACACCTCGAGTTCAGGTGGGTCTGTACAGTAACGGCCTTTTTTCTCTCTTTTTCTCCTTTTGCTCAGCATACGTCCTCACGGGAAACTCTGTCTGTACCTGTTCCCAGCAGGCTGCAGCACCTGCCCCTTATGATACGCCCTCACGGGGAATAATATCTGTTTCCTGATTATACGTCCTCACGGAAAAAATACCTGCACTCTTCTCCCTGTCAGGTGTCCAGCCTCTGCCGCTCGACCAGCTGGGCAAAGGCACCGCCTATTTCGATCAGTTCCTCATAGGTTCCCTCTTCCCGGATCCTGCCGTTGTCGATCAGAAGGATCCTGTCGCAGTTGCGGATGGTACTGAGCCTGTGCGCAATGACGATGCGGGTGCATTTGAGTCTGTCCAGGGCTTCCGAGACCTGTTTCTGCGTCTTGTTGTCCAGGGCGCTTGTCGCCTCGTCGAGGATCAGAATGGTGGGCCTGGGTGCCACGGCCCGCGCGATCATCAGACGCTGTTTCTGACCGCCGGAAATACCGCCGAGGCCCTCGGAAATAACTGTGTTCATGCCCATGGGCATTTCGCGGATATCCTGGGCAATGCCGGCAGTTTCCGCCGCCTCCCAGGCCTCATCCAGTGTGAGGTTGGGCGCGGAGATCGTGATATTGGAGAAAATATCACCCTGAAAGAGCTGGCCGTCCTGCGTCACTACACCCATCTTCCTGCGGAGCGATCTGGGGTCAATGGTGTTCAGATCATGTCCGTCATAGTAGATGGCGCCCTTCTCGGGCTTTTCAAAGCCCAGGAGCAGACGCACCAGCGTGGATTTGCCGCAGCCGGTCCTGCCGACGATCGCCACATATTCCCCGGAGCGGATCTTGAGGGAGAGGTCTTCGAGGACGAAGGGGGTGTTCTCCTCATAGCGGAAGGAAATATGGTTCATCTCGATATTTCCGCGGATCTGGGTGATGACTTCCTTTCCTGCCGTGATCTCCGGTTCTGTCTTGAGGATGGGCTCTGCCATTTCCAGGACCGGCGGTATGCTGGCCACGGAGATGGCGATCCCTGCCAGGGAACTGAAGGCGCCCATCACCCTGCCGTAGGCCGCGCTGAAGGCGAAATAGCCGGAGGGGCCCACTTCAGACTTTACAGCCAGGTAGTAGAGGATAATATTTCCAATCAGGGAGATCGCGGTCATGATCACGGAATTGATCTTGAGGAACATGGGAGGATTATATTCCAGTTCCATATTCTGCGCATACAGGCGTCCCCATCTGGCAAATGCCCGCTTTTCCGAACCTGAGAGACGGATCTTGCGGATGCCGGAGATCATGGCATAACTCATGCCGTATTCCTTTGCGCTGAGTTTCATCTTTTCTCTGGAGATGCGGATCTGCAGAAGCGAAGTCACAAGACTCGAGATCACAGTGACCAGAATGATCGCAATGGAGGGCACCACCAGATAGGGGGTAAAGCCGAAAATCTGCGTGATATACAGGAGGGAGAGCAGCGAACTCAGACCAATGGAGAAGACATTGCTGATCAGCATATTGCAGAGAGTACTCACGGCACTTGTCCGGCTTGACAGTTCACCCGAGGAGTACTTTCTGAAAAAACTCAGGGGCAGAGACAGCAGCCGCATCATAACCGAGGCCTCCACAGCCAGGGAGGTCTTGATCGTGATCCGGTCCATCATAAGAGACCGCACCACTGCCAGAAGCTGGGAAGCGATCGTCGCGGAAATGAGGAAGACCGCGGTACCCATCAGGAGTGAAATACTCTTACTGTCCAGTACAGGGCCTGTGACCATCTGATACACCTTGGGCTCGATCATGCCGACCAGAGTCACAGCCAGTGTCGCCAGGAAGATCAACACCACATCTCCGCTCGAGATACAGTTCTTCATATAGAGGAGAAGGTCCGGAATTCCCAGGCTCTTCATGGGGAGCGGACGGTAAAAACACAGGGCGTCCGGTGCGATACAATGGGCGTTGGCGCGGCTGACCCGGGTCATTTTCCCCGTCTCCGGATCGCGGAACCTGTAGCCGCTGATCTTTCCGGGGAGAAGGGCAACCATTGTGCCCGAAGGGACATCCTGCTCTTTCGTGGAATCATCGCCGCCTGCGCCGTCGGAGGCGCTCTGCCCCCTGCCGCGGGCCTCTTTATCACCTGTATACAGACCCAGCATGGGGCCGAAGGCATCCCTGTACCAGCCCTCCTCCAGGGTCACATTTCTAGTCATCAGACCCAGGGGACGGAGCACATAGTCCATCTGCTCATTTACGTCGCGGATATTGTCCGGAACTTCAACGGGCTTATAGCGGTAATATTTCAGCACGTCATCCAGGGCTTCCTTGGCGACCACCTGATCGCTGGCAAGCTGAGAAGCCGTGTGATTTCCCATGACGGAATCGACTATCTGCAGAAAAGAGTCCTCCAGAATTTCCTGGTCACTCTTCATCCTCTCCCTGATCTGTTCATCAAACCATCCCATTCTGTTACCTCTTTTTCGTCCATGCCGGAGCACCTGCGCCCGCAGGCATCATCGGACGATGGCCGGCGAACAGGGCCTGCCCCTATTCGCTTGTGACCAGTTCTGTGTATGCGCCGCCTGCTGCATAGAGCTGCTCATGGGTCCCGCGCTCCACGACCTGTCCTTTCTCCAGCACGATGATCTCGTCGCAGTCACGGATCGTGGACAGCCTGTGGGCAATCACGATGCAGGTGATGCCCCGGTCGCAGATTGCCTTGACGACATCGTATTCGGTCTTGGCGTCCAGCGCGCTGGTCGCCTCGTCCAGGATAATGATCGAAGGATCCTGTGCCAGCACGCGCGCGATCTCGAGACGTTGGCGCTGTCCTCCCGACAGATCCTTGCCGTTCTCTGTCAGTTTCCCCTGATATCCACCGGGACGGCGGAGAATATCGTCATGGATCTGGGCGTCTCTTGCTGCCATGATCACTTCGAAATCCGCTATGCTTTCATCCCACATGCGGATATTGGCAGCAATGGTATCCTCGAACAGAATGATTTCCTGATCCACGACAGCCACAGAGCCTGTGAAGACGCTTCTATGGATCTCGGAGATCGGTTTTCCGTCAAACAGGATCTCTCCGCTCCAGGGCTTGTAAAGCCCCGAGATCAGGCTGCTCAGAGTCGACTTTCCGCATCCGCTGGGACCGACGATCGCCACCCTGCTTCCGGGCTGAAGAGACATGGAGAAATTCTTGATGACCGGCTCTCCGAGGGGAGAATAGCCGAACGTCACGTCCTTCACCTCGACTTTTCCGCTGAGCTTGGAGTAATCCTCCTCATCGCTGACCGGGTCGTCTTTTACAAACGGGTCTTCGGGATACTGCATGACATCCTCCACCCGCTCCATATCCGTTCTCATCTCCTGGATCAGCTGGCCGGCCCCGATCAGAGTGGACACAGGTCCCATGAAGGAACCCAGAAATCCCTGAAAGACCGAGATCATGCCCAGGGTAAAGCTGCCGTTCATGGCAAAGTAGATTCCTGCAAAGAGGACCATATAGTTGGCAATGCTGCTGATCAGCGTGGGGATAATGCCCAGGCTCATATTCATGCGCTGATATTTCACATCCTGGGTATTGACCGAAGCCTGATATCCGGACCATTTCCGGAAAAAGCCGTTCTCGGCGCCGGAAGCCTTGATGGTCTCCGCCATGCTGATTCCCGCGACTGTCGTCGAGGCCAGTTTTCCCGCGTCCCGCATCTGCACACGTGTCAGATTCACACGTTTTTCGGACATATAGCGCGCGATCACCAGATTCATGACCACCGAGACCAGTCCGATCAAGGTCAGGACGGGACTGTAGCGCAGCATAAGGGTCAGATAGACCACCGCCATCACTGTCTCCAGGACCAGAGGGGCGGCAGTATTCACAAGGGTCCCCGCTATAGACGCATTTGTGTTCTTGCGCTGCAGGATATCACCCGCCAGGCGCTGGGAGAAAAATTCCATGGGAAGCTTTAAGACCTTCCACATAAAAGAGGTACTTCCCACCACCGACATTTTTCCGTTGATCCTCAGGGAGTAGACCACCTGGATCCACTGCACCACAAGCTGGACCGCACACAGGGCTGCCATCAGCGCGACGAAGGGATAGAGCCAGCGGGGGTTTTGCCCGGTCAGCAGACGGTCCATAAAGATCCTGGTCATGACAGGATTGATGATTCCGAACAGGCTGGCGATCACGGAAGTGAGCGTGACAAAGACAGCAGCCGCTGCTGCCCCGGTCATCCGGCTGGCGGCAAATTCAAGCGTACTCCTCCTCTTTCCGGAGGGGACGAAATTCTCTCCCGGCGTGATCAGCAGGCAGATTCCCGTAAAAGCGTGGTCGAACTCCTCCATGGATACCCGGACTGTGCCCCGGGCAGGGTCGTTGATCACTGCCTTGTCCCCCTTGAAACCGTTCAGAACCACAAAGTGGTTGAAATTCCAGTGGATAATGCAGGGATAGACAGCGTTCTCTCTCAGGGCATCTACTTCCATGCGGTAGCCGTCCGCCTCAAACCCGTATCTGCGGGCGGCGATCAGTACATTCCTGGCATTGGATCCGTCGCGGGAGACACCGCAGTCACGGCGCACCTGCTCCAGAGGTATCCATTTTTCGTAAAAGGCCATCACCATTGCCAGACAGGCCGCGCCGCATTCCAGGGCTTCCATCTGCATGACCACCGGAACCTTGGCGGTTCCCTTTCTGACAGGCTGTATGGTTTTCTTCTTTGTTTTTTCCATCGGTGAAGTATTTCCCTTCCACGGGCATCCTAGTACAATTCAGGACTCATTCGCGAGTCCTGCGCGCCTGTCCCGTCTCTGAAGGCACGGGGATTGCGCGATGAAGAATAAAGAGTTCAGCAGGCAGTTCAGCCGGGCCGGAGTCTGCGCGGTCAGTTGGTCAGGAAGCTGATCGGCGTGATGGATTCCGTTACGATCTCCGCGTCATAGGTCCCGTCCGGCAGGGAAGCACTTGCCGACACAACGGTCTCTCCGCTGTCCAGTGTGCGGACATACTCGATCGAAACATCCTGATCACCGATCCGCAGTGTCATCCCCTTTTTCACCGCATATTCCGTATCCGCATCCAGAATGACGCTGGTCTTCCCGTCCTGCACCTCTGCTCTGACCTCATATTTGGTCTCTATTTTCCCGACCATCGAGCAGATGATCAGCCCTGCCAGAAGGACAATGACTGCCGACAGGACCATCCAGATTCCGGGGCTGGTGACCCTCATATAATCCTGAAGCTGTTCAGGCGAAGAAATCCGATCCATACTCTGTTTTCTGAAGAGTTGATTATCCATCATGTCCTCCAATTTCGGGATACCCCGGCCTGCCGGTGTCTGAAAAAAGTCCCCCGGCCTGCCCGCGCGGCAGTATTTTAACCTCAATTAGCCGGCCGCAGCCAAACAGGCCCCTCTCTCAAGAGAAAGGAGCCGTAAAGCCTGCGGCCGGCAGATATTTTATTTCATTCCTGTCATCTGAAAGCTGTGCCGTGACTCTCAAATCCGGAGATATAGTTCAGGTTTACCCAGCCATACTCTCCGTTAAAATAGGCGTAGACATACTCGCCGTCTGTCTTGTCGGGATTGATCTGGAGAGCAGTCCCGTTGACAATTTTCACCTTCTCGTTTCGGAAGTCGTAATCAGGAGCGGAGCGGAGTGCCAGATAACCTCTGTCGATATTGGCCAGCGCCCATTTCCATTTATTTTCTTCGCCGGCCTCTCCGACGCCCCCGGTGACCTTCCCCAGGTCCATGTCATTTAACTTATCCATTCCTGCCATTCTATTCTCCTTCATCCGTTTAATCCGTCAGAGTTTGTCCCTGACAAGTCCGCAGACCGTACATTTTCCCCTGCCGCCGTTGAAGACGATATGTACAGTGGGAACGCCGCAGGTCGGACAGTCCGCTGTCGTGGATCCAAGTCCCACGGAAGATGCGGTCTCTTCTGTCATATTTCCTATGAAGCCTTTCATATCCGAACTGCCCACAGGATTCTGTTTTGCCGTGACACCGGACAGGACTGTCTGGTCCACAGGTGTATATGTGCCTACATTCGGCCTCTGCCTGTTGTGGACGGATACACCGCCGGAAACGGAAAACAGATCGTCCTCATCCATTTTCTGCATGGTATTTTTAAGCTCCTCTGCCATAAGATCAACCTCCTGTCGCCTGCCGGTTTTCGCCCTGATCCTCTGTTTTCCGTGCGAACCCCCGCAATGCACTTCGATCATGTTGGTCCTGAAATAGTTACTTTATCTCTTTATACGCATGACATTCCTGATTTCAACGGAATTGACAAAAGAATCTGTCCGCATCTTTCAGAGGCATCTGTCAGCGGCATCTGTCAGCCGTCCGCACTCCGCAGCCTCTAATCTGCCGGTCAGTCAGGCAGTCTGTCAGTTTTTAAATATGACATTGAGGTAACGCAGAAGGACCTCCGCAAGCAGTTCTCCCAGAACATAGCAGCTGATGATCTCCCCCACAGCCACATAGACCGCCATCAGCAGGAGAGGTATGTTCTCACCATATCCGTAGCGGAGGACCAGCGGGACAATCACCGTATTGGCAACGATCGTGGGAATCGGGACCAGCCAGCGGTTTTTGCGGAGCATCCTGCCGACCACAGCCCCGATCAGGGTGGCCAGGCTGCCGAAAATAACGTCCCATATGATCGCGCCGCCCAGCATATTTGCCAGGATACATCCGACAAAGAGGCCGGGAACCGCAGCGGGGGTAAACAGCGGAAGAATGGTAAGTGCCTCCGAAACTCTGACCTGGATCGCTCTGAAGGAAAACGGTGCAAACAGCATTGTGAGCACCACGTAGACGGCCGCGATCATGGCTGCCTGTGCGATCATCTGTACCTGTGAAAGATTCTGTTCATTCTTCTCTTTCATTTTTACTCTTTACACATTCCTGTATAATCCCCTGCTTCTGACTATTCCACCACATATGTGATCATTTTTCCCTCAGTGAAAAAAGATGGTCTTTATCCGGAAGGTCTTTATTCATTTTTCAGCAGGGTCTGTACCGTAACTCTTTATTACGAGGGTCTTTATTACGATGGTCTTTACATAGAGGTACTCCCGGGCCGGTTGCTGATCCCGGTCCCTCCCTGATACAGGGC
>DGRU01000123.1 GCA_002390025.1 Lachnospiraceae bacterium UBA4380 | reverse complement strand
GCCCCCGCGGCGACCTGCTGGTGGAAGTGATCGTCTCCCCTCACGAGATCTTTGAACGCGAGGGAACAGACATCTTCTCCATGGCGAGGATCTCCTACGCAGTTGCCGCCCTCGGCGGAAGTATCATGATCGACACTGTCGACGGCAGGATTGTCTATGATGTCAAAGCGGGTACCCAGACCGGCACCCAGATCCGTTTCCGCGGCAAGGGTGTTCCCTCTCTGCGCAGCAAGGATATCCGGGGCAACCACTACGTGACCCTTGTAGTGGATGTTCCGACAAAGCTCAGCAAGGAAGCCAAGGATGCTCTGCGCAAGTTTGACGAGCTGACAGGAGATTCCCTCACAGCTGTTGAGCGCGCCAGCGGAAGCGACGCGGATTCTGAAAAGAAGGAGCACAAGGAAAAGAAAAAACGCTTCTGGGAAAAGTAATTGTTTCAAAAAATAAGTACTAAAAGATAAGTGCTGAAAAATACGTACTGAAAAACAAGTATTTCAAAACACAATTATTTGAGCAATTATTTCAGTTGAACAGACAGGACCGTAAGGTTGTCAGGGGAATTTGTCTCCTGACAACTTTTCGTGTTATTTTATCAACTTATATTTTTACACGCATATGCTGCCTGACAGACAGGAGGATGAGCTGCAGGATGAAATGGATGAGATTCAGAGTCCGCACGAAGACGGACGCAGAGGATATACTGATCAGTTTTATGGAGGATATCGGGCTTTACGGCGCCCAGATTGAGGACAATGTGCCGCTGACGGCCTCCGAAAAGGAGCAGATGTTTGTGGACATCCTTCCCGAGGGACCTGCCGATGACGGGACGGCTGTACTGAATTTCTTCCTGGAAGAGACAGAGGACGGACACCTCATCGTGGATGACGAGCAGTGTACGCCCGAGGAAGTCCGGGAAAAGATCCTGGCCAAGATCGAGGAGATCCGCGCCTTCACAGACCTGGGCGAAGGCACTGTGACCATCGACGAGACAGAGGATATCGACTGGATCAACAACTGGAAACAGTATTTTCATCAGTTCTGGATCGATGATATCCTCGTGATCCCCTCCTGGGAGACCCCTGAGCCGGTCATGGAGAACGGACAGGAGAAGAGAGCCCGCCTCGTTTTCCACATCGATCCCGGCACAGCCTTCGGGACCGGTATGCACGAGACGACCCAGCTCTGTATCCGCCAGCTTCAAAAATACATCGACCGAGACACTTTCCTCCTGGATGTAGGGACCGGCAGCGGCATTCTGGCCCTTCTGGCCCTCAAGCTCGGAATCCGCGGCGCGGTCGGTACGGACCTCGACCCCTGTGCCATCCCCGCCATCGAAGATAACTGCAAGGCAAACGATGTCGACCCTGCCCTTTTTGAGGTCATGCTGGGCAATCTGATCGATGATCCCGCCGTACAGGAAAAGGTGGGGCAGGAGCGCTATGACGTTGTGCTGGCCAATATCCTGCCCGACGTTCTTGTGCCCCTCACCCCCCAGGCAGTCAAGTGCCTGAAGCCCGGCGGCGTCTACATCACTTCCGGTATTCTCATCGAGCGTGCGCAGAGCGTCAAAGATGCCATGCTGCGGGAGGGCCTCGAGATCGTGAGTGTTACCGAGCAGGGTGAGTGGTGCTGCGTGGTCGGCCGCAAGGCCCCCCTGCCGCAGCAGATGTGACAGGATGACAGGAGTAAAGGCATGACACAGGTTTTCGCGGATCTTTCCGCCATGCAGGACGGCATGCTCACCATTTGCGGAGAGGACTATAATCATATAAAAAACGTTCTGCGGATGCATCCCGGCGAGAAGCTGTCGGTCCGCGGCACTGATGAGAGCAGCAGCGAGTATGTCTTTGAGATTGTTTCTTTTTCTGAAAACAGTGTCAACTGCCGCATGCTGTCTGTCAAAGAGTCGGAGACAGAGCTTGCGGCCAGGGTGATCCTCTTTCAGGGACTGCCCAAGGCCGACAAAATGGATTTTATCGTTCAGAAAACGGTGGAGATGGGGGTCACGGAGATCGTCCCGGTAGAAATGCGCCGCAGCATCGTAAAGCTCACGGGCGACAAGCGCCGCAAGCGGGTCAGCCGCTGGCAGTCCATTGCCGAAGCGGCGGCAAAGCAGAGCAAGAGGGCCATGATCCCCCAGGTGTACGACATTCTGACCTACGGGGAGGCGCTCCGGTACGCCGCCTCCGCGGCGGACCTGGTCCTGGTGCCCTACGAGGCCATGGCGGGTGAGGCGGGAAACGGGACCCGCTCACTGCTGGAATCGCTCCGCCCCGGTCAGACCGCTGCTGTCTTTGTGGGTCCCGAGGGCGGCTTTGAAGAATC
The DNA here is from genome assembly GCA_002390025.1 of Lachnospiraceae bacterium UBA4380. Lineage (GTDB taxonomy): Bacteria > Bacillota > Clostridia > Lachnospirales > Lachnospiraceae > CAG-791. Next base: position 4,423 of record DGRU01000123.1, on the reverse strand, counting down.
CGAGATCGAGGAGGCGCTTGCGGCAGGTGCAAAGACCATCTCCCTGGGCCGGCGCATCCTGCGCACGGAGACCGCAGGGCTGGCTTTCCTCGCTTTTCTGATCTACCGCTTTGAACTGGACTGATTATCGCTGACCGGACTGACTATCGCTGATCGGACTGACTGCCGCTTCGAACCGGACTGGCCCTGCTGCGCACTGCTTCCGGTAAGCCCCGGGATTGCAGGGGGCATGGCAGGAGCACAGACAGGACTGCTCTGCAGGAGGGCGGATCACAGAGGACTGATCCCGCATCTGAGAGAAGAAATACGGGACACTTCCCGCAAGTCATAGAAACGAGAACGGATTTATGGTTGAAAAAAGAGACATCTATCTCGACAATTCCGCGACGACCCGGTGCTTTCCGGAGGCTGCCGCGCTGATGAATGAACTTTTTCTGGAGGATTACGGCAATCCGTCTGCCATGCACCACCGCGGCGTCACTGCCGAGCGGCGCATTTCCCAGGCCAGGAAGACCCTGGCCGGAATCCTGAAGGTAAAGGAAAAAAATATCTGTTTCACTTCCTGCGGGACCGAGTCGGACAATCTGGCGATCATCGGCGCCGCCATGGCCATGCAGAGGAAGGGAAAGCACCTGATCACGACACAGATCGAGCACCCTGCTGTGCTGGAAGCCATGAAATATCTGGAGTCTCAGGGCTTCGAAGTCACCAGGCTGGGGGTTGACAATGACGGCCTGGTATCACCCGAAGAGGCGGCCGCAGCCGTCCGCCCGGACACGATCCTGGTTTCCGTCATGCACACCAACAACATCATCGGCGCAGTGGAGCCTGTCGAGGAGATCGGAAGAGCCGTCAAGGCTGCAAATCCCGGCCTTCTTTTCCATGTCGATGCCGTTCAGGGCTTTGGCAAAGCGCAGATCTACCCGAAGAGGATGAACATCGACCTCCTGTCTGTCAGCGGCCACAAGATCCACGGCCCCAAGGGAACCGGATTTCTCTATATTGCGGACGGCGTGCGCCTGGTGCCCCTTATGCACGGCGGCGGACAGCAGGGGGGCCTTAGGTCCGGCACCGAAAATGTTCCCGGCATCGCGGGTATGGCACTGGCGGCACAGATGCTCTACAAGGACCTGGATGCGGACCGCGAAAAGCTGTTTGCCATGAAAAACCGCCTGATCGAGCGCCTGAGCACTGTCCCGGATATTGTTTTTAACGGAAGGACTGATGAGACCGCGGCACCCCATATTCTGAGCGTCCGTGTCCGCGGCGTCCGCGCGGAGGTTCTGCTCCATGCACTGGAGGACCGGGGAATCTACGTGTCCGCCGGCAGTGCCTGCTCCTCCAATCATCCCCGTCCCTCCGAGACCCTCATGGCCATCGGCGTTCCTCAAAAGGAGATGGAGAATTCCATCCGTGTCAGTCTCTCCGTCATGAATACCATGGAGGAGATGGATGCCGCGGCAGATGCCATCGCGGAACTCGTCCCCTTCCTGAGGAGATTTGTGAGAAAATAATGATGCCCCTCGAGGCTGCGGCAGTTGCAGGCGGATATGAAATCGCACATGCCTGTGAAGGCGGGACGCGGAGCCGCGCCCAGTTTCCGACAAACAAGTCTGCGCTGCGGACACCTGCCCATGACCACAAGAATAAAAGAGGACTCTGATATGAATAAATACGACGCTTTTCTGATCAAATACGCCGAAATCGGCATCAAGGGGAAAAACCGCCACATCTTCGAGGAGGCACTGGTCCGTCAGATCCGGATCGCCCTCCGTCCCTGTGAGGGACGCTTCAACGTGATCCGAACCTACGGACGTGTTTTCGTTGAGGCGGCAAGTGACTACGATTTTGAGGAAGTTACGGAGGCTCTCTCCCATGTATTCGGAATCTGGGGCATCTGCCCGGTCGCCGAGTATGACCTCATGCCCCTCGACAGGCTCTGTGAGACTGCCGCAGAATTCATGAAGTCCGAATACCCGGACGGCGGCACGGCTGAGACGGCCCACACCTTCAAGGTGCGCACCAGACGCATGAACAAGGAATATCCCAGGGATTCCCTCGAGATCAACGCCGAAGTCGGTCACGCTGTCCTCGAGGCCTGCCCCAATTTGAGCGTCGACGTGCACAAGCCCGAGATCACTTTCAGCATTGAAGTGCGTGAAAAGATCTACCTCTATTCGCAGGTCATCCCCGGTCCCGGCGGTCTTCCCGTCGGTGTCGGCGGCAAATGCATGCTGCTCCTCTCCGGCGGAATTGATTCACCCGTCGCGGGCTACATGGTGGCCAAGAGAGGCGTCCGGATCGATGCGGTCTATTTCAATGCACCGCCCTATACCAGCGAGCGCGCCCTGCAGAAGGTCGTTGATCTGGCGCGCGAGATTTCCGTCTACACGGGCCCTATCCGTCTGCACAATATTAATTTTACCGAGATCCAGCTCTACATCTATGAGAAGTGCCCGCACGATGAACTGACCATCATCATGCGCCGCTATATGATGCGGATCGCCGAGCGCCTGGCAAAGGAAAACGAGTGTCTGGGACTCATCACCGGAGAGAGTATCGGACAGGTCGCATCCCAGACCCTTTCCGCTCTGGCTGTCACTAATGAAGTCTGCACCCTGCCGGTGTTCCGGCCTCTGATCGGTTTTGACAAGGAGGAGATCGTCCAGGTGTCCAAAAAGATCGGAACCTACGAGACCTCCATTCTTCCCTACGAGGACTGCTGCACCATCTTCGTGGCAAAACACCCTGTGACCAAGCCCAAGGCAGATGTGATACGCAAACACGAGCATTATCTCGATGAGAAGATCGATGAGATGGTCGAGCGGGCGATCGAGACCGACGAGATCATCAATGTCAGCACCTATCGTCCTCAGGAATGACCGCCGGGATCCGCCTGCGGTTTTCTGCCCGGTAAAGCAGGCCTCTTTTTTGCCTGCCTGCTTCGCGGCTGAAGTCCCGGGGCCGGCATTCAGAAGTTTTGAGAAGAATAAAAAAACGCGTGTACCGGTCCTGCCGGTACACGCGCAATTTTTGAAATAGAATTATTTGATGATGTAGGGATCGAGGACCTTGAGGATCTGATCCAGGTTCTCTGTCGCATGGATATTGAGGTCGATCGGACGGGACAGATCCAGAGAGAAAATGCCCATGATCGATTTTGCGTCAATGACATAACGTCCGGAGACGAGATCGAAGTCATCATCAAATTTGGTGAGGTCATTTACAAAAGATTTGACCTTGTCAATGGAATTCAGAGAAATAGATACTGTTTTCATAATTCTTACCTTCTTCCTTTCCGGTGCAGAGCACCTTTTCGAGGATATCTTAATCTAACGGTGTGCGCGGATCTTCTGACAGATCCTGTCTGCGCGGAAGGTCATCCTTTCTTTGGACATGCCGTTTCCATAGAGTCAATATAAAATCTGTCTTGATAAAAGTCAATGGGAAAAAACTGGAGAGAAACATTTGGAGAAGAGAGTCGCTTTTCACAATCTCGGCTGTAAAGTCAACAGCTATGAACTCGATATCATGCGCCAGATCCTGCGGGACGAGGGGTTTGCAGAAGTTTCCTTCCAGGAGGAAGCGGATATCTACGTGGTCAACACTTGCACTGTGACCAACATCGCGGACCGAAAGAGCCGTCAGATGCTGCACCGGGCGAAAAAACAGAACCCGCAGTCCGTCGTGATCGCAGTCGGCTGTTATGTGGAAACAGATCCTGCCCGGGTGGAGGCGGATGATGCCATCGATCTGGTGATCGGCAACAACAAAAAGACGCAGATCGGACAGATCCTCAGAGACTTCCTGGAGAAGAGGGAGGGCCTGAAAGAAGCCGCCGGAAAATCGGGGCCGAAGCCGTCCTTCCGGGAGGACCTTACCTGCGCTCCTTCCTTCGAGGAGATGCATCTGACAAGCCCCGGACACACCCGTGCCTATATCAAGATTCAGGACGGCTGCAACCAGTTCTGCAGCTACTGCATCATCCCCTACGCCAGGGGCAGGGTGCGCAGCCGCGGGGAGGAGGAGATCCTGCGGGAGATCGGCGCGCTGGCCGCATCCGGCGCGAAAGAGATCGTGCTGACCGGCATTCATGTCAGCTCCTACGGCAGGGACACCGGTACCGGCCTCGCGCAGCTCCTGGAGCGCGCCTGCGAGGTCCCCGGGATCGAGCGCATCCGCTTAAGCTCCCTCGAGCCCGGGATCATCACCCCGGACTTTGTCGAGGTCATCAGAAAGCTGCCGAAGCTTTGCCCGCACTTTCACCTGTCCCTGCAGAGCGGCTGCGACAGCGTGCTGCGCAGGATGAACCGCCGCTATGACACGGCGGGCTTTGCCGCCTGTGTGGGTCTTCTGCGGGAGGCCTTCGACCGGCCGGCCCTGACGACGGACATCATCGTGGGCTTCCCCGGGGAGACCGAGG